>WGAO01000045.1 GCA_015489065.1 Thermotogaceae bacterium
GAGTTCTATAGCAAGTTTTTAGAGAGATTCAAGCCTCGAAAAGAGAGAATTTATATTTTCGAGGAGAAGCTTGATTGCAGGGGCTTTGTTTTTCCTAAAATTCCTACAGATGCTGATTTCTCTTTTTCATCCGCTACTTTCAAAAAAGATTGTAATTTTAGTGGATCTAAATTTGACGAAGCTTATTTCGTCTCAGCTAAATTCAATGGTATGTCAGGATTTGTAGGAGCTAAGTTTGAGTTTGCAAATTTTAATAAAACTCAGTTTAATAAAAAAGTGGATTTCGGTGGAGCTGAATTTAAAGATGCATACTTTATAGGAGCTGTTTTTAAAGGAGATGCATACTTTGGTAGAACAATCTTTGAAAGAGCAGCATATTTTACTGGAGAACCAATAGAAGGCAACTATAGATTTTATGGTAAATTAGAGTTCCCAAATGCAGAATTCAGGAGAGGAATAGATATAGAGATACCAAGTAAGTGGTTTAGACTTCCAGAAGCTGAAGCAGAAGCCTGTAGAGTTCAAAGGTTAAGTTATGAGAATGAGGGTAAAAAGGATGACGCTGACAGGATGTTTATAAGAGAAAGAAGAGTTATAAGGAGGGCTGTAGTAGGAAGGGCTAAGGAAAAATTGAAACACTCTGAAAATACCAAATCAAAATTAGGAGCAATGTTTGGTCTACTTAAAGCTTGGGTAAGTTCTGCCATAGAGTGGTTTTTAGCGGATTTAACATGCGAATACGGAACAAACTGGAAAAGACCGATTTTTCTATGGTTAATTGTTGTTTTGGGTAGTTCACTAATATATTGGCTAACGCATAGCGTTCCTGATGCTTATGATTTTTGGAGTAATCTCTACTTTAGCATCGTAACCGCTACAACCTTAGGATATGGTGATCTATATCCTGATGGCTGGGGAAGAGCTTTGGCATCAGCTGAAGCGATTTTTGGAACTTTCATGTGGGCGGTTTTCCTTGTTGTATTCGCGAGAAAGTACATGAGATAACTTTGGTCTTTCAAGAGCTTTCAAAAACGAGGAATGATGGAAAACTTAAAGAAATTTGTTATTTTGTATCCTTTAGGTGGTGCTATGGATACTCAACCAGATGCGGTTGAGAAGTTATACGCTGTAATCAATAGATTCAGATTCAACATTGATGTTGTAGAATTAGCCGACAGTGCTGGTTTAGGCTCTTTTATACCAGACAATCTAAGACAATGGAGGGGGAGCGATTTCCAGTACGAATCAAACGTCCGAAGTTTTTTAGAGAAGGCTATAGAGCATGATGGTAAGGAACTAGAAATGTTTTTGGAAGAACTAAACCGCGGAATACGAAAATACAATTGTTGTAAGCGGTTTGAAGGTGGAAAATGTGATCTTCCAAGGCGATCTTATTGGGATGATTCAGTTTGTCAAGAATGTGAAAAATTCCTCAATGGTGTTAAGAGTTTATTTTTAAGAGCCTTAGAACTATTGGGATACTCAATAGATGAAGACGGGTTTACAGTTCCAATGCGATCATTAGATGCTGAAAGAGAGATTACCAAAATTTTAAGCGAAGCTGCAAAGGTTGATATAAGCGTAGCAGAAAAACTACTTCCAGAGGACATTATACAAAGAGCAAAAGAGATGGCTGAAGTGTATGTGCTAATTTACTGTATCGAAAATTCTCTAAGAATTTCATCAAACACGTCTGCACCATCAATATGGAGATAACTACATAGACAAAATTCAGATTTCGAAAGAATTGAGAGAAAAAATTAGAAGGAGAAAAATAGATGGTGAAAAGAACAAATGGTTGCCTATAAGAGGTGAAGACGACTTGTTCTATCTAGTGCCCCTTCAAGCAAACTTGAGTTTATTTTCAATTCTCCTCACTTCCTCAACCTGATAGTTCTTGTTCCTCCACCTGATGTACTTCCTTATAGCACTTGCAAGCTCCTTATGGCTTGAGTAATTGGAATTCCTGATTGCAAACTTCTTTAGAGCTGTGAAATGGCATTCAATCCTGTTGAGCCATGAAGCATTCGTTGGAAGGAAAACAAGCTCTACATTGTTCTTTCCACACCAATCAAGAACTTCTTTCTTCTTGTGAGAGGAGAAATTATCCAGAATTACATACAGCTTCTCATCAAAAAGAGATCTAAGATACTTCAGAAACTGTAAAACCTCTTTCCATGTCTTTCTTCGCTTAATGCGTCCATAAATCTTATTCGTTCTTAAATCCAGAGCAGATAAAAGATTCCTTATACCATGTTTTCTTGTGTATGTGGCTGGTATTCTATCTGCTTCAATTCCCCAGTTCTCTCCCGATTGTAGTCTCACCTCAAGGCCAAATTCATCAAAGCAGATTACTCTTCCATCCTTTGGAGGGTTTCTGTAAAGCTCTAATATCCTGTTTTTTTTAAACTCATAATCAGGATCGTTGGATTCCTTCCATGTCTTAGTTCTCCTGTACTTTATCCCTCTCTCCTTTAGAATTTGCCTGTCCACTATGCTGATTGATTCTACAATTCCCTCCTCTATAACATAATCTCTTAATTGAAAGAGACCACTGGGTAAACGGCAAGCCAAGATCCTTAGGTCTTGTTAGAGCAACATCAGCAATTTTCTGTTTTATTTCTTCACTTATAACAGGTTTTCTTCCGCAATTTTCATATTTTGACTTCAGATATTTGAATCCATCCTTGTTGAAGTTATGTATAACTTTGGATACATAATTTCTGTGATATCCGAACACTTTACTGATCTCAGGAACTGTCATTGCTTTGCTATGCAAGAACTATTTGAGCTCTTTTAACTTCTACTGTGTCTTTGCTGTATCTCAGTATCCTCTTGAGTTTGTTGCCTTCTTCATTCGTTATTTCACGAACGTATATGCACATATCATTTAATAATATTATGACTTTAAAAAGGTTTTTAATAAAATTAACACAACTCAAATGGAAAGGGCACTAGCTTATTTCATCACAGAGTTCAATCCGAACAGCTTAGCTATACCATCCCACTCCCCACCCGCCACCCTCTAACTGCTGATGTTAAAATAACCACGTTCTTCAGAAGATTTTCTCAGCATTTCATTTCTCTTTGTATAAAGATATCTTATATGCTCCTTGAACTTCCTTCTTATTTCACCCAGCTTTGATTTCTCGAATCCTAAAGCTTTCTTTGCATCCTCCTCAATTTTAAACAGCAATTTCAAATTTTTACTTATCTCCCTTTCGATTTCCTCTAACTTTTCACCTAAACCCTGTCTAGCTTTATATCCAAGCAAGTATTTCCTTATGTTAGGCAGAACTTTTTCAGGTCTTCCAACTCTTAATGCTACATCAGTTGGAAGCTCTTCGATTGCATTGTCAACTGCTCTATTCGTGTGTGATGCAATCAAAATCTTCTCCTTTCTTGCAAGCTCATAGGCTATCTTTGCTATTACAACAGTTTTTCCCGTGCCTGGAGGGCCTTTGATAAGCATGAAATCTCCGTCTTCAAGAGCTAAGGCTGCTTCAACTGCCTCTATCTGGGATTCATCAAGCAGGTATTCGTTTTTAACGTTGTATTTATCCTTTAGTTCAACTCTTTCAATCTCACTGACTTTTACATTCCTGAAAAACAGATTTACAGCTCTTCTCTCAAAATCTTGGAGTTCATTATTTTCAATCTTCTCTATCAAAGCAATCTGTAAATCAAAAGCTATTAGCGGCTCATAGTTTGTTATCCTTAAATCCCAACCTTCTTTTAAATCCAAATCGGTGAAAACTGTTAGAATGTCTTGGGACGAATCTATAACTGTTCCAAGCTGCCGGATAGACGTCATTCCCTCATGGCTGAAAACCAAGCCAAGGACATCGCCAGACTCAAATAGGTTTGCATAACTTGATTCTAACGTTGCAATGTTTTGGGAAATGTCAAGTACTTGAGCAGGAACGATAAATTTCAATACATCCTTTAATGCTTGTTGTCTTTCTCTGATTAGTATGTCCTTTAGGTTAGCTAATTTCATCATCAGTTCTGATATTTTAGCAAACTCGTTCACTTAATACTTACCAATCAGATAAAACAATGACCTTCTGAGAGGAATTTTTAATTCAATCCTATAGAATGAGAAAATTGAAGAAAGATAAATCCAAAGTTTCTCCCATCCATCTTTGTGAGTTTCATTATTTAGATTTTAAATCGTGAGAACCATGCTTATGCTTAATTTCCTTAATCTTTATGGAGCTTCCTAAAGGTCTCCTTAAATCCCGTCTCAAAAAATGTATTTGCTCTGGAGGTATATTAAAATCCTTTGAAATTTTAAGTAGCCTATCAAGATATTCAAGCTCTTTAATTGCTAAATCTTTACTCTTAAGATCTATTTCTTTTTTAATATTTAAAATTCCTAAAAACATTTTTACTGCCCCTAGTACTCCAACAGCTATTAATACGACCTCTAATGGAGAATCTTTTGAAATTCTCCTAATTTTTAATTTCAAAACCTCTCGGCAATCTTCTCCATCTTCTGTAAAAGTCAGGACTATACAAAATGGGTTGATGTGGATTCTCCCTAATCATGACACATCTGTCATAAAGAAAAGCCAAATCAACGAGAAATTCGGATAGATCTCTGACAGAAAGTTCTTCATCCACCTCACAAATCAGAGTTTATTTCCATGCTAACCCCTCACATCGTACTCAAACCTCTTTTTTGGAAATTCTCCCGGCTCAAGTATGTGCAACCAATCATTTACTCTCTTCCTGTATTCGGTTGCAACATCCATTATTATCTTGAGTTCGCTCTTGCTGAAGCTCTCGTTTGGTATTAGGAGCTTGAAAAGCCCGCTTGCAACTTTCTTTACAGCCCTCTCTTCTCTAATGGAGTAGTCTCCTGACAACTCTACTTCTTGGTCTATTATGTGCATATAGCTCAGCTTTCTCATCTCATGCATTATCTCACAGAAGTAGTCAGATGCTATTCCATAACCCTTTGCAAGATGATAGCCAGATTTGCTTATCTTCGGCAATTCCCAACCCGGTATAATGCCATGGATTCTATCAATTAGAGCTGAATCTCTCATTTCATCGGGCAGTATGTACGTTAGCTCCTCAACTGGCACGAACTTACCAGTTTCATCCCTTTCAACCGATACATTGCCCATGAAGATGATGGAGCACCCGCTTGCAGCCTTCTTCGGCCCTCTTTCGTACTGCCCACTTTCCATGTAATCTTTGAGCTTACCAACCATTTCGTGAGGATTTGAAAACTTTATCTTGCTTATTTCATCGAAGATTACCGCATCTTTAACGCCTATTTCTCCTAAAGTTTTTCTCGCGATGTTATAGAATAAAACTGCCGGGCTAACGTTACCACCGGCAAAAATTCGAGTGTAGTAGGTTGAGTTCCTGTAGAGGTAGGTTTTACCTGTTGCCCTTGGACCAAATTCAATCAGGTTGGAGTTTCTTTCAACAAGTGGTATTAGGCGGGTGAGCAAAACAAGCTTTTGCCTTCTGTCGTAAACCTTTGGATTCAATCCGAGGGTATTGATCAGGACGTCAAGCCATTCATCAAAGGTGAATTCATCCCTCGCCTCTCTAAACAAGCCTAAGTCCGTGAAGGAGCACTGGAAGGGCTGAAAATCTGTAATAAGGACTGGAGTCATGAGAGGATTTCCTTCTCTATCCTTGGGAACGATATCGATAGCGTATTTCAACGTTACTAACCCCCACATTCCTGTGATAAGGAGATTTTCATGCTCCTCAATAATTTCAAGATCTATCATGCAATCTCTGAGCGTTAGGTTTTCAAGGTGTGCTCTGTATGTCTGCCTGTGGATGTCAGTTTCAACCCTCACCTCATCTATTATCTTTATATTGTCGAATTTCATCAAGTCTGAGAGGATTTTCTCTCTTTCTTTTGCCTCATGATAGTATTTCGATATGAACCCCTGAAGCTTTGAAGCGTAATCATCGCCAAATTTCTCAACGAATCTTGATGCGAGGTTTTCTATTACGTAGCGGGGAAGCATCGTAAACTCGCTTTTGCTTGCTATTCTTTTATCAACAGCGAGGTCGCCGAAGACTGCTTTAATTTTGCTTGAGAGCATTTTAATCACCCTTTAAACCTGTTTCTGAGAAGAACAAGTCAAAAAACAACTCTGTCTTTTTAAAGACTTTCAAAGCATCTTTGTGGGTAACTTTTATTGGAGTTGGATGTGCAACAATGTTCCTTTTTTCACGTATAAATTCCAAATCCCTGAACACGTCTTCTCCAAACGTATTTTCAATTTCGGACCTTAATTCGTATAGAATTTGACCAAAACTTCTTTCCCCTACCAAGGTTCCTTTTGAAACATGGTATATTATACCCAAAATACCCTCTAAAGCTTTAGATGATTTTAAAATTATGTCTTTACAATTATCTTGTGTCAATTCTGGTTTTGAAATAATTGATTTCGCCCTCTCCAACTCTTTTCTTGCTTCTTTTATTCTCCAGATCTCATCGGAATATGATAGAAAAGTGAACTCTTTTTTGATGGCTTTTTCTGCGTTTTTTCTTATATCTTCCCACTCTTCATTAAACTCATCTCTCTCCACTCCAATTACGTCTAAGAACTCATGTACACTTAATACAATATCTTCACCAGATTCATCTAAGATCTCCTTCTTTAATCCCCTTATTTCATCCTTCCTGATTCTATACATTAGTGGATCGACTACAATGAATTTTGAAAGCCTTCTAATGTTTGAATCTGCATTTAACTTCTCTAAGATTCTTTTTGCATTAATTTCTAGAACCCAAATATCTTTTCCCGAAAAAACAGTTGGTGTGAAAACTAACTCGAAAATTCTCCAACCCTCAGTTGGACTGTCAAAATTAATGTAATCCACAGGATTCTCGAATTCTTTCTCCTCTAAAGCACCATGAAGAATTTCATAGGTCATCTCTTCTGTTGTTTTCATTAAATCCTCAACATCCAACTCTTTTTCACTGTCTTCTTCAGTTTCTTCTTTTGCTTCTATGTACGCTTTTAAGTCAAGAAGCGGCACGTATTTCTTTTTAAGTGCTGCAAATCGAATATAAGATCGTAACATTCCTCTCGTCATTGATTTTAATCTATTATAAAGAAGTCCAACTTCAGTTAAGGTTGATGCCATGTTGGAGGGCAAATCTCCAATCCGGATAGTGTGATACCTCAGAAAATCACCGTAAACCGGGTATTTCTCCCTTAAAGCATCTAAGAAATCTCTTAGAGGAATGATTTTAATCATCTAATCACCTTTTAGACCTATCTTATGGAGTAATAGGCGCTGAAATAATTCAGCTTTTTTGACGACCTTCAAAACATCTTCATAAGATAGCTTGACAGGTTTGGGATGAGATGCAAGATTTCTTTTTTCTGCAATAAAAGCTAAATCGTTGTACATATCCTCGCCGAATTCGTTGATTATATCATCTCTTAAAGAGTTAAGCAACTGCCCAAACGTCATGTCAGGTGGAACTGCATGCCTAAACCAGTGGTATAGCACTCCAAGCAGGGATTCAATAGATAACCCAACATTTCTAATAATCTCTTCACAATCTACCTCTCTTAAGCTCTCTCTTGCTATTTTTGCACGAGCTTCTTTAATATCTCTTTCTGCTCTGCGAATTCTCCAAATTTCATCATGTATTGCGAGGAAAGGATACTTTTCTTTTAACTTTTCGACAGCTTTTTCCCTTAGGTTACTCCAATCAGCTTCAAACTTTTCACGATCCAGAGCAAGTAAACTTAGAAGTTCATGTGTGCTTAAGAGTATATTTCCTTCCAATTTTCCCTCTAATTCCTGTTTTAACCTTCTGACGAACTCTTTAGCAAGTCGATATGTCAGGGGATCTACAACCATAAGCAGAGACATGTTCTCGAAGTTATAACCATGAACTGGCTCGGTAAACTCCTCTATCAACTTATCCCTTTCCTCCTCATTCCACCAACCAAGAATGACTTCATCGTTCCAGACATTTGGTTGGAAAGAAAATAACATAACACGAACACACTCCTTTGGATTTTCTAAGTTGATATATTCATCGACGGTAATACCTTTATCCTCTCCCTTGAGCAAGTCATCGATAAATTCCATCGTAATCTCTTTTGCTAGAGCTTTTGGATCTCCTTTCCCTTCAGCAACCTCCTCTTCAGCAATTTCTAGCAAGCCCAGAGGGACATAACCAGCTTGAAGAAATGCAAGTTTAACATAGGCATCGAGCATGTTGTTTGCTATCTTTTGCAATTCTTCATAGAAGACTCCAATTTTGATGAGCCAAGTTGCCATGTCGGATGGCATATCTCCTATTCTGATAGTAAAAAACCTTAAAAAATCCCCATAAACTGGGAATTCTGTTTTGAGTTCATCTATGTATTTCTCAAGTTTTATTGTTTTTACAGGAAACAAAACTCCCTCCAACCCAAATCACCCCAATAACTCATCAAGCATGTCATCCAAGCTGTCCTTCTTCCTGACTTTCTTTTCCTGCTCTACGTAAATTGTAAACTCGCTTTCCTCCTTTATTTCTCCGTCCACGATTACCTTATATGGCACTCTGTATTCTCCGGGTTTGAGTGGTTTAATGCTGATTTTGAAGGTTTCTTCTTTATCGGTTTCAAGCTTTTCTTTCTTCTTTTTATCAGGCAGGTTAATTTCAATCCTTACCTTCTGGTTCTGCGGGTTTAGGACAGACACCTCTATGAATCCGGGTGTTAGAGGCTTGACATTGGCGTTGAAGTTAACCTGAACCTCCTCTTTTTCTTCTTCGGTTTCCTCTTCCTCAATTTCGCCTTCTTTCAGGATTCTGAGGCACTTTTTGATTTCGTTTAGCTCCTCATCTGTGATTCCATAAAGCTGAGCGACAAGCTGGTCTATTTCGTTCTCTATTTCATCAAGTTCTGGTTTGAGTTCTTCCTTCTTGTTTTCGTAGATTTCTTTGGCTATTTCATGTGCTCTTTTTGAAAGTTCCGAGAGTTTTTGGTGGATCAGGTTGTTTGGGTCGAATTTAGGAATTCTAATGTGCTCCACAACACGGGGATCGATTGTAGTTTCTATGGCATAGGTTGATATTGTAAGAGAAACTATACTTGAGTTTAGAACTGCTGATACGTAGTAAGCTTCGCCTCTATCGTTTAGCGGTACTAACATTAGCTTATGGTCAGGTATGATTACCCCGTCTCCTAATACTGGGGGGCTAATTGGCTCTAATACACAGGTATGGAACTCAGCTTTTCCAGAAATCTTTCCAGATATCTCCTTCCAAGCAACTTTATAAGGTGCTAAAGCCGGAGTTGCATTAAATAGCAAATAAAACGGTGGAGCTATTTTTTCAGCAATCCTAAATTCTTTCTCTCTATACGGCTTTAGCTTAGATTTATATGGTTCTCCACCTCTTTTTATCAAATCTTCAAAGAAATTGAAGAAGTATTCCCAAGCTTTTGGATACTTAACTTTCATTTCGCTATGCGGCAACGTATTTCCTTTTTCATCGACCGGTAAGATGATATAGCCATAATCACCTTCAACAAACCACTTTTTAACATCCCTACCTCTAATCAACGGATACACTAAATCTTCCTCAACAATAGCCTCTACAACTTCAACTTTCTTTTTCTGCCCCGGAAGAATTGGATTTCGTATTAACAAACCATTGGGTGTTCTATCCAAGATCTCAATCCAGTAAACTTGATTTAATGCTGTATTAACTCCCTCATAGGCTCTATACTCACTCTTACCTAACACTTTCTTAATCCCCTCGTAAGCCTTCTCGGTAATCTGCATCCAAGGACTGTCAGGCTTATTCTCTTCAACAGGCAAAAACACCATTTCAAATCTTCTTGTAATAGCTTTAACGTCACTCAAGCTCAACTCTGGATCAATTCCCCTACTTCTTGGGTTGCACCAAACGATACATGGCACAGGAAATCCTGTTTTGCCATTTTTCTCAACGATTATCATTGCAGTCCTATTCACAGCACCTTCAAACGGATAGAGTGTTACCAGATCGTGAATTCTCAAAACTCTACATGCAAGCTTGTTTGATGGCCTCCCTCTTGCTAAAAACTCTCTAAAACCAGCTCCAGCCTGAGTCTTAAATACAGTAAACGGGACTAAGAACGCTAACTTTCTATTGTCCTTAACGAACCTATCTAAGCATCTTGCAACGAAGAGGTTGGCAATTTCTCTCTTAACTCTACCCATACCCCTGCCTTTTCCTTTCAACAACCCATACAAATCCCACAAACTCTTAGATCTCTCCCTGTAATCTTCTGGCAAGTTCTCCCAGTTAATCCATGGTGGATTTCCAACAACATAATCAAATTTACCCTTGATCAATGGAGCGAAGGCATTTCTGATGATAGATGTCCAGATTTTATCCTTCCCAGCTTTTTCAAGCTTATAGAAGACAGAGTAAAGCCGTTCAATCATCGAAAACACTTCATCTCCTGCCTCAAACCCTCTCTCCTTCAAGTAATCGATGAACTGCTCTGGCGTATAATCGTACTTTAGCCTATCTTCAATGTGGAACAAAAGCTCTCCCAATCCTCCTTTATCGACGATCTCCTTTGGAATTTCAAATGTGCCAGCTGAAGTCCTTATAATATATGCTGCTCCCGTTAGCGTTGTTTTAGTTTCAACGAGCAATGAATCCGCAAGGTAAATTGGGATTTCAACCATTCTTGTGTAGCTAAGGGTATCTGCAATGGCAAGCAGATAGTTCGTTCTTGCTGCCAGAACTGCAAGTGGGTTCAAATCGTAGCCAACAACGTTCTTCAAAACGTAATCACCTAAAACATCCCTTAGATAGTGCTCTTCAGCGTACTCCTTCAACCGCTTTATAGCTAAAACTAAAAATGTGCCCGAACCGCATGCGGGATCGAGCAATCTAAGCTGTAATGGAGCGGTTGGATCATCATTCTGCTTTGCGAGCTCCTCAAACTTCTCAATCGTAAATCCAGCCTCATCCAGAACAAGTTCAGCTAACCAGTCTGGAGTGTAAAATTCACCGAGATCATGCCTAACTTTTCTTGGAACTAAATGCTGATACAGCCTTTTCAGCAGGTCTTTAGCATATTCAGGCTCAAGTATTGGTGTTGCTGGTTCATAATCTGACAATTTCTTGGCAGTTATCGATATAACTTCGGCAACTTCTTCATCGAACTCCTCAAGATACCACGAGAAGTAGTCTCCTTCAACGAAGTTTGTAATGCCTAGAATTCTCCTGAATATTCCCCCACCCTCTAAATCCTCCAGAGTTTTCATTAAGGCGTTCAAACCTTTCATGTGTGCATCTTCTAATTCCAAAACGTAAGATTTGAGCCATTTTCCAGTCCCAAACAGGTAGGTTATCTCAGCAGCAAGCAGTTTCATGAATAAAGCGTAATAAGTGTGAATAGCAAAAAGCAACGCCTCATCGTTTGCCCCTTTTAAATCGTATTCCTTCTCTAACCCCTTAAGCTTATCCGGACTGTAAGCACAGACCTGAGAGAAGAGTCTTCTCCAGTCTTCAAATAGAACTTTAACCTTTTCACTCTTTGAATTTACGACCTTATTGTAGAAAGTTCTGACCGCAAGCTTTGCAACATCGCTCTTAGGACCGAAATCGTTAAGCAACTCATCAACCACCAGCTTTTTTCTCCTTAAACCTCTTATAGCCTCTATCAGCCTAATCACTGTCTCTCTACTAATATCGTACGGACCTCTCAAAGTCCATCTCTTGCTTCGATCATCATATCTCACGAAAGCAATCTTATCTGAAATAATCACACCCAAAAACATCTTGAACCTTTCTTCAACCTCGGCCTCCTTTTTTATGTATCCTATTAGCTGCTCCTTCGCCTTTGCAATTTCCCTTTCAGTTGAAAGCTTGCCAGGAGCTTTATATTCGATTATGACATGTCCGTACAAAGCATCGGCTCTACCTCCTGAGATAAACGTGTACTCATACTTTGCAAGCGGCACACCTTCAAGTTTTGAAACGATTTCATTCTCTATAATGTTCGATACCCTTATCCTTAGCTCCTCTTCATTTCTTGCAGTTGATACTGCCTGTCTTATCCCAGCCCAAACCCTATCGACATCGATCTCCATTTTAACCCTCCATTACTTTCCTGTAGGCTAACTTTATCCATTCCAATAGCTCTTCATCGATCTCCTCATCACTGGATACTTTTAGATAGCCCCACCTTTCATCTGCTGGCCATCCGCCAAACCTATCACTTTCAATTTCTCCTTTAAGGGGTAAAGCCACCTTCAACTCCTGTTTCTGGATGAATACTAAGCAGAACAACCTGTTATGTAATACAAATCCTATGTAACCCTTAGTCGTCCTCATGTCGAAATTCTCAATATTTTCCTCTATTTTGTTCTTTAGTTTTTCAAATAACGGCTTCAGGTGTTCCCTATCTTTGAAGTGGTCGTCTAAGGTTTTAGGTGGTTCTGGTGGAAGTTGTCGCATTGTGTTATCTAAAATTACTTGGGGTACTATTCCTCTCTTGCCGTTATACTCACAAACCATATATCTGACAAGTATCATATGGGGTTCAACAGCCTGTGCAGCTTTTATGACTTTATTATCGAAATTTGGTGCGACAATAATAATTCTGATATCCCTAACTTCACTAATTCCCTTCTTTCTCAGATACTCTTTAAGCCATGCTTTATTTTCGTTCAGCCACGCATAATAGCTTAATGCTTGGATGAAAGCATCTTTATCAGAATTTTCAGCAGTTTTATACTCTATGACAACCAGATTACCGTTTATATCTAAGGCAAGTGAATCGATTTGACCAACCCCAATATTTACGTAAGAATCTAAATACTTCAAACCCTCCTCCAAACACTCCAAATTCTTGTTGAATGCATCTTGTAACTCAGATTCAGGTATTTTAGTGTCTACAACCTTTAAAACTTCCATCTTTAACCCTCCATCGCTTTAATCTCATCTTCTATTCTCTCAATAAGCTTTCTGATTACATCTTCCCATCTTGCATTTCCCTTAACCCAATCATAGAAATAGGGATAGTGATCCCTGACAACACCTACAAACTTCTGCCAAGTAAAACCGTACTTCTTAAGTTCTTTCCCCCAACCAACTTTACTCCATAAAGGGGAAGCTATCCAAGTTCCCTGCTTTAGATTTGCAATCTCTAAATCCCTATGAGCCTGAAGACCTCTCTTGATAACTTCTTTATCTTTCAGCGGTTCAGGTGGTATCTCTAAATCCATAAGTGGTATACCACCTATACACATATATGCTTTACCGTTTGAGAACCCTTAAATATTTCCAGTCAATTTTAATTTTGGGTGTTTTTAATGGCTTACTGGCTCTGCATAACCACTGAAGAGAACTGGAATGTAATAAAGGAAAAGAACGTCTGGGGTGTTCCCGAGCGCCATAAAAACACCATTGCGAAGGTCAAATCTGGAGACAAACTTCTAATTTACCTCAAACAGGAGAGGGACAAAGATAGAATCGTAGAACCCCGAATCGTAGCTGTTTACGAAACCACATCAGAAGTCTTCAAAGATTCAAAAAGAATATTCAAAACTCCCGAAGGTATGGGCAACGAGTCCTTTCCTCTTCGGATAAAGCTGAAACCCGTAAAGATCTTCTCAACGCCTGTAGATTTCAAATCTCTCATCCCGAAGCTGAGATTCATCACAAACAAAAAGAAGTGGACAGGACATTTAATGGGAAAAGCAATGAGACAAATACCGGTGGAGGACTACGAGCTAATCATGAGCGTGGCAAAACGATAGGGACAGCTGTATCTAAAAATGGAGTCCCGATAAGGCTAACCGAGGAGAGATGGTTTCATATCGTGGAAAACCACGATGAACTTGCCGGTTTGTCGGATGAAGTTCTGCTTACTGTTGAGGATCCACTTCACAGTTAAAGGCTGGACTGATGAGCTTCTGGCTATAAGAAAGATCAATGACAAATATCTGGTTGCAGTTTACAAGGAACTTGAGAACGATGACTTCGCACTCAGCATGGCTAAGGCGAGCCATCACGAAGTGATGTGCATATAATTACGGCCTTCATAACTAAGAAAGTAGATAAGGTGTTGAGGAGAGGAGTGATATGGC
>WGAO01000046.1 GCA_015489065.1 Thermotogaceae bacterium
AGCTATATCAGAAGTTCCAGCACCGACATCCACGAGAGCCACATTCAAAAGCCTGACTTCATCTGGGACCGCTACTTCTATCGCGGCAATGGGCTCAAGTGTCATGTGTGCCATCTCAAGTCCCACTCTTTTAAGTACAGAGTTCATCGCATCTACAACTTGTACAGGAAGAAACGCGGATATCACCTTCACCTTAGCTGTTTTTCCTCTATGGCCCTCTAATTTCATCATCCAGGCTCCATCTAGCTCATATGACAGAACGGAGTAACCAACGCAAAACATCTCATCTGGATTTACATTTTCCATAGCTTTTGACACAGCGCTCATCTCTAGGGAAAGAACATCTTCCGAGCTTATCTCTGCCAAATCTGAGACATCCAGCTGAGCTTCCGTTGTTACCGTTCTCAAAAATCTTCCAGCGAGTGCGATGGCAACCTTCTTGAGCTCTATCTCGTTCCTATCTTCGAGCGCTTTTTTCACCCTATCGACAGCCCTTGCAACTTTCTCAACATCGTGTATTGCACCGTCTATCATTGCCCTCTTTTCATGCTCTGTTATCTCAATATCGTACACTTTCACTTTATCATCATCTCTGTCAGCTATCAGACCAGCTACTTTTCTCGTACCGACATCCAGTGCGAAAACCATTTTTACACCTCCACCACTGTGACTCCAGTGCCACCCTCGCCTGGTGTTCCAAACCTGTAGCTCTTCACCCTGGGGTCTTCTCTGAGCACTTCCCAAACTCCGGCCGCGAGCCTTCCGGTACCTTTTCCGTGGATTATATAACCCTTGTTGAATTCAGAAAGAACCAGCTTGTCTATAAAAGCGGGTATTACATCTTCCGCCTCTTCTACAGTCATTCCTCTTATGTCTATTTCAGGCTTTTCCAATATCGTTGGTTGGTACTCGACCTTCTTCTCCTCTGATTTTCTCTCAGGAGGCTTGGCTATGATCAATGAAGATTTCGGAACTTCTATCTTCATTGTTCCGAAATCTACCAATGCTTTGTCTTCCTTCTCTTTGAGAACCAATCCAACAGATGTTCCACCTTTGAGCCTTACATAGATTCCCGGTTTTATCTCGCCTTGGGAATCTTCTATTTTGAACTCCTTGAGTCTCTTTTTCTCTTTCATCAGACTTTTGACAGCTCTCTTGAGCTCTTCCTCTTTTTTCTTCTTTAGAGCGTGAATAGCGTCTTCCAATTTTTTCATGACATCATCGACTTGGCTTGTCAGATCCTTTAGCTGCTTATCTATCTCCTCTATCTTCCTGCTCCTGAGCTTTCTGTACTCTTCTTCGTATTTCTTTCTTTCACTCTCCAATTTCTTCCTTTCGATCTCCAGTCTCTCTCTTTCACTCTCAACTAAGTTCACTTCGTCCTGCAATTTTCTTATGACAGCTTCTATCTCAACGCTTTCACCAGAGAGATGCTTTTTAGCTCTCTCCACAACTTCTTCATCCATTCCTAAAGATCGGGCTATTTCAAAAGCGTGTGAGGCTCCGGGAACTCCCATCAGTATTCTGTAGGTCGGACTCAAAGTTTTTGGATCGAATTCAACGGAGGCGCTCTCAATTTTCTCATTCTCTATGGCGAATAGTTTTATGGAGGTTATATGAGTTGTCACGGCGAATTTGCAGCCTCTTGAAAGGAGCTCTTCTACTATTGAGAGAGCAAGAGCGGCTCCTTCCATTGGATCTGTGCCGCTTCCAAGCTCGTCTATCAGGACGAGAGAGTTCTCATCGGCTTTCTTTAATATCTTTACAATTCTGTTCATGTGTGATGAGAAAGTTGAAAGTGAAAGTTCTATACTCTGATCTTCTCCTATATCCACCAATATCTTTTTAAACGCTGGTATTTTTGTTCCTTCAGACGCGGGGATCGGAAATCCAGACATCGCAAGTGCAGAGAAAAGACCGATCGTCTTAAGCGTTACCGTCTTTCCTCCCATGTTCGGTCCTGTTATAACAAGCCCGTTTTTCTCTTTTGGAATTTTTAAAGATATCGGAACGACTCTTTCTTTGGGAATTAGAGGGTGCCTTGCCTCTTTTAAAACGAGTTCTCTTTCGCCGTTTGGATAAACAACTATAGCTCCCTCTTTGAGCATGTACATAGCCCTTGCGTAGAGAGAGTCTATGTGAGCTATGAGGGAGAGATTCTCCTTTATGGCGTTCATCTTTGATAGGAGCATATTAGATATCTCTCTGAGTATTCTATGAACTTCTCTTCTTTCCTCTTCTTCAAGGGTTCTTTTCTTATCGTTTAATAAGATGATCTCCTCTGGCTCAACATATACCGTCGCACCAGATGATGAGGTGTGGTGGACTATCCCCCTGACTTTGGGCCTGTGGGAAGCTTTGACAGGGAGCATGTACCTTCCATCCCTGACAACGACTAAATCTTCCTGCAAAAATTCTCTGTATTTCTCTTTCAATCTCTCCGATTTTCTCTTTAGCTCTTCAGCGATCTGGCGCTTTTTAGATCTTGTAGAGAAAAGCTCTTTTGATGCGTCGTCTTTAATTTCTCCTTCTTCGGATATCGCCTTTCTGATCTTTCCAGTTATATCATCAAGGTTCTTTAACGACGCGAACAACTTTTTCAGCTCTTCGTGCTTTACCTTCTTTGAATGATTTCTAAGGGCGCTACATCCGGATGTAAAGCTTTCCATTCGAAGAAGTTCATGCGGATCTAGTGTCTCACCCATTAGAAGCTTGTGGACAAGATCTGATATGTCAAAGTCATAATAAACAGGCGGCTCGTCCTTTTGAATGAGCTCCACCATTCCTTCAAGCATGCTCAGTTCGCTATATGGATAATCGGAAGGCTTCATCTCATCTATGTATTGCCTTCCGTTTTCAGAGAAAGTGTATTTTTTGAATAGTTCTTTCACCTTGCCAAATTCAAGCAGTTTGAGAGATTCCTCTATTACAGCTCACCTCCGATCCCCAATTTTATAGGGATGAAGGTGACATAAGGATTTCCAAAGGAGTAGCTTTTCATCGCGCTTGCAAGAGATATCCAAAAACTCTTTCCCAGCGGATAGATTATTCCTACCGAAACTTCCGTGAAGTAACCCATCTTTGACATATCCATTGATGGTATCGATATTCCTCCTCTTGATACAACGACAAAATCGAATACAGAAGTCAGAGGGGATTTGTAAACTCCAACGGCGTATATACCGACGGAATTTGTATAATCCATCTCCAAAAAAGAAGCATCTGCAGTTACATATCCGCCTTCTACGCCAAATCCCATGCTGACATTTCCAGGTGACGGGAAGACTATATCAAGCTGCGCACCGTAAATAGAAACGGTGCTTGACGGTGTCGCATCAAATACAAAATAATCAACATCAAGCCAGAAATTCAGATCAACAGTTGCGAAAACAACCGCGCTTATCAAAGCCAGAAAGGTAATGAGATATCTCAATTTTATCCCCCCTGAACTGATTGTAGCATATCTTTCAGCACGCTCCATGCTAAGTAAAAACACTTTGACCTTGCTGGTATTCCAGAAATTCCAGAGAACACCACGAGATCTCCCAACATATCCTCATCGTATTCCTCGCCTTTCATCATCTTCTCAACATTCTCAAGGATTTTTTTAACATCCTCAATACTCTTATCCTTTATCAACTTCACAAGCATCGATGCAGACGCCATGCTCACTATACACCCTTCACCGATAAAAGAAGCATCCTTTACAATTCCGTCTTCTACCTTTAAAAAGAGCCTGACTTCATCGCCACACGATTCGTTCTTATCTCTAGCTGATATAGCGCCTTCTAGTTCTTTTCGAGCGCTCGGATCCTTTGCATACCTGACGACAAGATCAGAGTAAATCTCCTTCATCCAATCCACTTTTTCACCCTCTTTAACCCCTCGACCAATCTGTCAACATCTTCCTTTTTGTTGTAAAGGTAAAAACTCGCTCTGCATGTTGCAGATACTCCGAGCTTTCTCATAAGTGGCTGAGCGCAATGATGGCCCGTTCTTATAGCAACTTTGTACTCTTCATCCAGGATGGATGCGACATCATGCGGATGAACACCTTTCACATTGAACGACACTATTGAGACTTGTCTCTCATCTTTCGGGCCGTAGATATCGACAAAATCCAGTTTCTTTAGCTCTTCAAGAGCGTATTTTGTGAGCTCTCTGTCTATCTTTTCAACATTTTCCATTCCGAATGAATTCAAATAATCCACAGCTGCTGCAAATCCTATCGCTCCAGCTATGTTGGGCGTTCCGGCTTCGAATTTTTCGGGAGGATTCGTAAATGTAGAGCTCTCAAGCGTCACTCTATCTATCATACCTCCGCCTACAAGAAAAGGCTCGAAAGCATCCAGGTATTTCTCATTTATATAGAGCGCGCCTATCCCAGTTGGACCGAGCATCTTGTGAGCTGAGAAAGAGAGAAAATCTATATCGAGTTTTGAAACATCTACCTTAACATGCGGTACCATCTGGGCTCCGTCTATGTGAACCAAGATTCCTCTCTTTTTAGCCTCTTTTACGACTTTTTCAAGATCTATTCTCTGGCCCGTTACATTTGAGAGTCCTGTCAGAGATATCAAACTGACATTTTCCATCGAATTTATTATCTTATCCTCGTCCAGAACTCCATTCTCATCAGAATCGACGAATTTTAGCGATACTCCATATCTTTTCAAATTCTGCCAGGGAAGGAGATTCGAGTGATGCTCAACAGCGGTTAGAAGAACAATGCTCCCCTCTTTGAGCACTTCTGACTTTATCAGGGATTGGGAGAGAAAATTTATCGAGGAAGTCGTTCCGTAGGTGAATATGAGCTCTTTTGATTTCGCTCCTATGAAAGAAGCGACTCTTTCTCTAGACTTTTCGTACATCTCAGTCGCTTCAATGGAAAGTGTGTGCACCCCTCTATGAATATTGGCGTTATGATATCTGTAGAAATTCGATATCGCTTCTATTACTTGATTTGGCTTTTGCGTCGTTGCGGCGTTGTCAAGATACACTATACCTCTATTTAGAAATGGAAAATCTTCCTCTAGATTCACTCTTCATCACCTCCAATGGAGAGATGACTCTCGATAAAGCTTTTTAGATCCTCAAACCCATCGAAAACACCGCTCGCTATCAATAGTTTTGACTCTTTCCCGCTCAAGCCGCGGCTCATCATGTAAAAGATCTGATCCTGCGGTATCTCATAAGCAGTCGCTCCGTGCTCAGCGGAGAGTTCATTCTCAGATATAAACAAAGAAGGAATAGCTTCAAAAGAAGATTTCTCATCCAAGAAAAGGCACTCGAATTTTTCAGATATCTTTGAACCTTTAGAACCTCTCTTTGCATCCATAACTCCTCTGAATATTATCTTTCCATTTGATGTGAATCCCCTTCCAGATACTAGTACTTCTGGGTTGTCTTTCACAACGGCGGAATACATTACATCTGCAGCTGAGCTTATGCTCCCAACTTTTGGATTTATGACGGCTTTGAAATCTCCCGCGCCATCCACCATAACGAACTTTGCAACCTTTGAATTAAATCCAACAGCTCCTTGATTCATCTCAAGAATTGCTCCAGGCTCAAGATAAAAGTAATAGCTAGATATCTCCAGACCTTTTGAGATTGAGCTATCAAAAAGCCGGAGCTTTGCCCCTTTTTTTATGAGGAATCTCCCGCTTGAGATTCTAAAGTTTCCCTTGTAAGCGATCTCTATCTCAGAATCATCTTCCACAACAGCCAAAATAGTATCTATACCGCTATTTATCTCATATCTCTTTTTCCCGCTTCCCTTAAAGCATATCTTTTCACTATGAAAGAGATCTGCCATGAGCGTGTATTTTCTATCTGCACCTTCAAAATCGAGCTCACTGAATAGATGCTCAAGTCCACATTCAGGAATGTTCTTTAATTCAATATCTGGGATATCTATTCCCTTTAAATTCAATCTCTGCCAGATCGGAAATCCGAGAGATTCGTATTCCTGAAATCTCTCATCGATTTTTCTCTTAGCTTTTAAAAGATCTTCTTTGGTAAAGTCTCTCTTTTTTATTCTTGATGGTTCTCTCAGAACAGCTTTGAATTTTCCGTGTACCATCTCTATTGTCTTTCTCATCTTTTTCACCTCACCCTAAGGATGTCTCAAGCTCCATGGATATGAGTCTGTTGAGCTCCACCGTGTATTCGAGCGGAAGCTCTTCTATTATCGGCTCCATTATTCCCCTTATTATCAGAGCTTTGGCTTCAAATTCTGTAAAGCCTCTGCTCATCAGGTAGAATATCTCCTCATCGGATATCCTTCCAACTCTCGCCTCGTGCCCGAAATCAGCGCTTGGCTCCTGGACTTCTACAACCGGGATCGTATCCGATCTTGATTCATCATCTAACATTATGGAATCACACTCGACCGTGCTCCTGGAATTTTTCGCTCCTTTGGATATCCTAACGAGCGCTCTGAACGTGCTCCAGCCGCCTCCCATGCTTATACCTTTCGAGACAACAGTTGACTTTGTGTTTTTGCCTATGTGATATACCTTTGTCCCTGAATCTATGTGCTGATCTTTTCCAACCAAAGTTATCGATAAGATATTGGAAGAGCTGTTATTCCCCTTGAGAACAACCGAAGGGTACACCATGCTTTTGTAGCTTCCAAAAGACGCTGATATCCACTCCATCACTCCATCATCTTCCACAACGGCTCTTTTGCTCTCCATGTTGAAGACGCTCTTGCTCCAGTTCTGTATAGTTATGTATTTCAAATGTGCGTTTTTCCCAACATATACCTCAACAACTCCGGCATGAAGGTTATGAACACTGTACTTCGGAGCGGTGCATCCTTCTATATAAGTGGCCTTTGCGCCCTCTTCCAGTATTATTATCGTGTGCTCAAACTGGCCAACCGATGGGGCGTTCACCATGAAAAATGACTGCAATGGCATCGGAACTTCCACACCTTTTGGAACATAGAGAAAACTCCCACCACTCCAAAGCGCTCCGTGAAGCGCAGCGAATTTATGGTCGTTTGGTGGTATCAATTTCAAAAAGTGTTTCTTGACGATCTCTGGATATTTCTTAACGGCGCTCTCCATATCGGTGAATATAACGCCAAGTTTTGAGAGCATTTTCTTAACGTGCGAGTAGATCACCTCGGAATCGAACTGAGCTTCAACCCCAGCCAGAACTTTCCTCTCAGCTTCCGGGATTCCGAGCCTATCGAATGCTTCTTTTATCTCCTGAGGAACTTCGTCCCAGTCCATCGATTTCTTGGCTCCGGGTTTTGCATAAGCAAGGACTTTGTCGTAATCTATCTCATCGATCGATGGGCCAAAGCGCGGATCTCTGCTTTTTTGGAATATTTCAAGCGATTTGAGTCTTATATCGAGCATCCAATCAGGTTCGTTTTTTATCTTTGATATCTCCCTGACGACATCTTCCGTAAGCCCGGGAAGGACTAAATCGTATTTCGTCTCGACAGATTCAGATGTTCTTCTCTCTATGCTTTCTTTTATAT
>WGAO01000047.1 GCA_015489065.1 Thermotogaceae bacterium
AGAACACCTGATTTTGAGAAAATTCTTACATCACAAACTCCTTCAGATTTGATTTCAATTGACGAAATTCCTCTGCTAACTTCAACGCCAACCTTTTTCAGACTTATTTTTTTAACCAAAAGCTTCAGAGTAGTTCCTTCATATGTTATATCAACATCTCTTCCATCCACACCTATTGAGCTTTTCAGAACATCGATTGATGAAACTCCTGATATGGTTAAAAATTCTGAATCATCTAATTTGATTTTGACGCCATTTTCAGTAGTAGAGACCACATATTTGGATTTTTTCAAGAACGCAAAAACATCATTTCCATATCTATCAACCAATTTCAAGGTAACTTCAGTTGATTCAGTGATTCCAATTTTTTTGTAAATATTCCCATCTATTTCAAAGCCTGAACTTGCATCATCTAGAGATGTGGGAAGAACAGTTACATTCACCAAAATATCGAGAGGCACCTCTGTACCGATGTATCCAAATCTATCTACTCTTTTCAAACTGTACACTCCTGCTACTTTGATCGGTGCCTGAAGATTCCCATCGGAATCTATTTTAAAAACAACCCCATCTAGTTTGAATTCAATTGGAATTTTCAAAGTATTTCCAGCCTCGTCTTTGATATCAACTTTTAATCCTTTAATATCTCCAGCGTATATTTTTCCAGATATCCGCGCTACAACATGGCTTGGCACGATCTTCAAACTCAAAGTTTTTGCCGTCTTTTCAAGCTTGCACCTTTTGTAAGATAACTCCTCAATCTTTAGAATCCTTTCTCCTATATCCTTAAGATCTCCCTTTAAAATCAACTTTCCAGCAGAATAATCAAGCTCAACACTTGAAGAAACTGCCAATAGGCTATCTATCTCTGGAAGCTTTTCTTTCCGAACAATCAGTGTTGCATCTGTTGAAGAAATGGTCAGTTTATCCTCTAGAGTTTTGAGAACCTCATCTATTTCCTTGCTGCTCACAATTGTAGCAGATGCGGTGTACTCTTTACTCCACATAGGGATTTTTATCTTCAGTTTTCCATCGCTGGTGACTGTTGCCTCGCCCTTGAATTTCCTTCCATCTTCGCTAGTAACTTCTACAAATTCATCTCCAAAATAGCAGGGTGATTTCAAAGACAATTTCTTTGGAGGAAATTCAAGATAGAGAGTAGCGGTTGCCTTTGTCGAGGGAGGTATCACCTCGCCAAAGTCTGATGAGAACTTCATCTCCAGATCGATGCTCAAAACCGTTGAAGGAGTTGCGGGAAGCGACAAAATTATTTCGTCATTTTTGAATTCTCCTTTGTAACCTTTAAGAGAAATCTCATCGAGTTTCACTCCGAATTTGCTGAGATTCTCAAAGTTTTCCAATAAAAAGCTTTTTATATCCTTTTCACTATCAACAACACCAGCTTTCACAGCGGCTTCTTTGCTTAAAAACACCGTGGCTTTTTCATCTTCAATGAAAGCCCTCACTTTTTTGTTCAATTTCAAATTAAGCCTGGCTATATCCACTAACTTATCTTTGCACAACCACTCTTTTTCAGATACCTTCTTGCAGCCAGAAGGAACGGAAGTACCGGCAAACAGCAGAAATTTCCTCTCTTTTTTTCGAATAGCATATTTGACATCACCTGAAAGATTGTTCTCAATGACTTTTTTCATATCGATGCTTAGATACTTATAATCCATTGAGAATTCCCTTTTTCCGTATCTTAAAGTTATCTCTTTTATTCCCGGACCTTTGCAACCCTCTTTTGTTGGAAAATCTTTCTTTGGAAAAACATATTCATGAATTTTATTGTCCCTGTTGCTGCAATATTTCAAAGAAGCTTTTACTCCTGACTCGATATTTCCTGTTAGCACATCTTTAAAGAGTCTTTTTGGCATTGCCAGTTTTCCACTTCCAATTACTCCTTGGCACATAATTTTTGGTATCTCTAAATCGCTGTCAAAAGATATAACCGGCATTCCGACACATTCAGGACTACTTGGAAAGAAGGAGTATTTCAGAAAAAATCCTAGGTACACATTCCTATCTAGTCCCATCTTGGCTTTGAGAATCGCCTTAGCTAACCCTTCGATGTCCAAACCAGCACCGAGTTCCAAGAATGCAGAATCTAGAAAATTTAAAAGATTCGAATTCAACCCCATAGCTGCATCCAAGTAAATCCAAGAGTCCATATTTCCTATTTGTGGAATTTTAAACATATAGAAATCCGCAAATATTTCAGAAGAGATTGCAGAGGAATTCGCGGGTCCTTTAGAAGGAAAATACTCAAAATTAAATCCAAGTTTTATATTCGGAGAGAACAAATTTCTCTGAATAAAAATATCAAGTGGAGATATCTCTGCAGAAGATGCTGGTACATTGAAATAAAAACCATACCCAACCCCTAAGTTGTAGTTAATGGAAAAGGCAAACACAGACAAAGCCACAAGTACAAAAATTATTATACTCCTCACAAATCTCCCCCCATGCCATTCCAGCCCAGCAGTTTATATCTAATCAGTTATATGACTATTCTACCAAAAAAGATGTCAGAAAGAATATTTTCCTAAATTCAAAGATGCGGTTTTTGGAATTTTAATTCAAATGTAACTCTTCCTTAAAGTAAACATCCGTATACTATATAGTGGAGCGCTCCAAAAAACAGCTTGGAGGTGAACCTGTGACTCAACTCAGGATTGTATGGCTTCTCAGCGATGGAACGACAAAGAGGAGGCAGAGCCTTCCTCTAGTAAACGGCGCAGCTGATTCTGATATACAGAACATCGTCTCACAACTTGAAAACCTTACGACAAGAAGCGCAAGCGGTGCTTACAAGATCGTCACCACACAGATCATATAAGGAGGTGTGAGAAATGTCTAAAAGGCTTATTATGTCATTCGTAACGAGTGACGGGAGATCCAAGAGTTTTTATCTTCAGGATCCCGTAGAGAACATATCGGCAACTAATGTTCAAAATGTCATGAACGCTATGAAGGGCGTCATCGTTCCTTCCGATTGGACGGTTGATAGAGCCGCGGTGATCGATACGAACACGAATGAGCTCTTCAATCTTGTTGAGTGAGGTGCTTAGGGTGTGGAAATTCCAGACCATAAGAAATGCAATCAAAGCAGCATGCAGATTCGTAGAAGAACCGGGAAATGGAGAGAAAAAGAAAGAGAGAGTGAAAGATTTCCTGATAAAGATCTGGGAGGAAATAGATCCAACACCAAATTTGAACATAGACGACTGGATTGTGGAAAGGATGATGGACTGGATGATAGATTGGACGGTGGAAGATATGAACGAATCTATAGAAAATACGAACCTTTCCTGAAAAGTCTCGCTGCCAGAACGTATAGAAAATTCGGTTACAAGATAACTTCATACGCCGATCTGTACCAAACTCTCATATATCTTCTTTTCTACTCGATCGACATATACGATCCCAAGAGAGGATCTCTACCAGCTCACATAAAAAGAACGGTGAATTTCAAACTCAGGAGCATGTTATCAGGGGAGTACGCACCAAAGAGCAGAGGGAAACCGTTCACTTTTTTAAAAGCAGTTTACACACTTGCGGAGCCCGATTAGGGCTCCGCTTTCACATAATGTCCGTTTGAAATTTTTCAAAATCGTGCTTCACGGTCAGGAACTTTTCAGATGAAAGATTGTAAATTATCGCATTGCCTTCCACCCTTAAATTCTCTATCTCTGAATTGTCTATCCAGGAATTTTCCGAGCGGAAACGAGTCCATTTTTTAAGCTCTTTGAAGAATCCGTCTTTTCTCTCTTGGCTCTCATAAGACATACCGCGATGCGGAAGTGTATACCTGAGTGATTTCCACCTCGTCTGACCGTCACCACACATCGATTCATACCACGGGAAAGGCTCCATTACATCCTCCGGGAAATATGGATCGTAAACTCCAGTGACGCTCAATTCATCCCCATAGTAGATAACCGGAACACCTGGAAGAGTCATTATCACCGCGAAAGCCATTAGGCGCCTTCTCACATCTGGAATTTGAGACGCTATTCGAGATGTGTCATGAGATGAAAGGAAGTTGAAATATCTAGATATAGAGCTCTTCAAATCTAAGAGTGCGGAAAACAGATGATCTGGCTTTCCTTCCTTGATAGATCTTATCAGCGATCCAAAAAGGTGGAAATTGAAAGCATATCCCGTCACCTTTGCGTAAAGGTCTGTGATTTTTGGAGAATCCCAGACTTCTGATACATTGAAATTTCCGGCAATTTCTGTGACCTTTTTCCAGAATGAGATGTTCCTCTCATGATCGTCGTATATGTGCTTTGCCGCGTCAAATCTAAAGCCATCGACTCCGATCTCTTTCCAGAACCTTACAACATTTAGAACTTCTGAAACGACCTCCTCTTTTTCGAAGTTCAAATCCGGAGCACATGGTCCAAAAAGGCCTTTGTAATAGCCAGATTTTGACGGATGCCAAACGAAACCTCCATCCCAAGATCTTCTCTCATTTATGTTAGTACCTTCAGATGCCCATTTGTAGAAATTCTTTCTCTCTTTAAACCATATGTGCTGAACACTCGTGTGATGGAGTGGAAGGTCCAGAATGACTTTCATTCCAGCGCCATGAATTTCGTCAATCAACGCTTTAAAAGATTCCAAGTCCCCGTATGACGGATTGATCGAATAGTAATCCGAAACCTCATAACCGTGAAACGAAGGAGAAGGAAAGATAGGGGTGAGCCAGATAACATCCACCAAAAGATCTCTAAGATAACCCAATGAGTTTTTTACCCCCAAGAGATCACCTAATCCATCTCCATTTGAATCTCTAAAGGATCTTACGAATATCTCATAGGCTATTATTCAGATCACCTCCAAAATACTTACTAGCAATATGATAGAATTGAAAAAAACGCCAAGGGGTGTTCAGTATAAGATTTATCAGAGCTGTTTCTGTAGCGTTCCTGGTTTTCACGGTGCTCCACCTTTTGATGATCATATCTCTAAGTGCCAGAGGATACAAGATAAATGAGTGGAGAGTCGTGGAAGGTATTGTAAACAAAAAGACCCTCCCAGGGAGTTTTCACATGCTATTAAGAAAACCCTGCGGCGTTGTAATAGAGACCGATATTCCAAAACTCAAAAAGAATATGTACATATTTTTTCCGCAGATAGATACATCTTATCTTGAGGTTTATGCAAACGATCGTTTGGTTGGATCTTTCGGATCGAATTTTCGAAAGACCGCAAGGATATGGTATCAACCCTTGGTGTTCCAGATCCCAAAGGGTACAGACAAGATAAAGCTGAAGATATCCGGAGTGCCAGAGCTCGGAATAGATATACCTGCGGTTATCATAGATGGAAAAGAACTTTGGAGATTTGAAGCTTTGGAGTTTTTAACATCAAAGCTACTGATGATAGGTATTGGGATGGTCTTTTCTGTTGGCATAATGATGCTGGCGATATCAAGAAAACTCTTCGGGGTCCAGAAGTTGAGCCATATTTACATAGGAACTGCATCCATTTTCGCCGCAATCTGCATGATAGACATGACGCCATTTTGGAGCATGGGAAGCCTTCTTCTGATGCTACTCCTCAGAAAGATATTCTTATCATCCCTTTACTTCGGCCCGGCATTTCTCACGCTTGGAATATCTGAGTTTTCAAACAGAAAGAGCTCTTTCGACAAGTTTGTGTTCTATGTAAACATATCCATCGCATCGGTATTCTGGCTGATCCCAACACATTACCACATGAAGCTTTTCACCAAATACATCTCGATATGGATGGTTGTGAATGTGTCTTATTTCTTCATCAAGTCTCTGAGGATTAGAAATGAACTCATGGTTTCCTTTATGAGTTTCGGGCTTCTCACTGCAATACACGATGTCCTTAATCTAGCTTTCGGTATGAACAACACCAAATTCCTCTCGGCTTTCGGAATAATAACTGTGTTTTTAGGATTCTCTTACATAATGATAATGGGATACGAGGATCTCATACACAGATATAAAAGGAGCAGAATGGAGAATATAACAGATCATCTAACTGGTGCATACAACAGAAAAGCACTGGAAAGCCTTGTGCTTCCGGAGAATGGAGTAGTGGTGTTCATAGATTTGAACAAACTCAAGAAGATAAACGACGAGTACGGACATGAGGCTGGCGACAGGATCTTAAAAAAGTTCGTCGATATCGTCAAAAACAACATAAGAAGTGACGACATTGTAATAAGACTCGGAGGAGATGAATTTCTGATAATACTTAAAAATTGCAGATTGGACAAAGCAAAAGAGATCCTGGAGAGAATAAAGGAAGAATTCGAGAAATCTGATGAGCTTGAACCTTCGTTCTCCTATGGAATATCGGAAATAAGCGGTGATGTAAAAGCCGCCATAAATGCGGCGGATGAGAAAATGTACGATATGAAAAAGCACAGAAATTCATAATTATTTACGAAGCTTTGAGAGAAAATCCACAAGAGCTCTGGCTGCCTCTTCCGGACCTTTTCTTTCATACCCTGGAACTCCTAGCATTGTCCTTAACTCTCCAACTATAACTCCCGTCTCGAACATTTTTCCGATGAATTTCTCTGCTATTTTTTCATGAATCTCCTTTCTTTGGACTGCGCCAAATGGGTTGGCGAAATAAGAACTCGTCAATCCAACCTCTTGAGTAGTACCCTTAGCCATCCTCTTTCCTTCAGAGAATACCTTCAAAGCTTCTGATGGATTCTTGAAAACTCTTATCTTCTCTTGAGAGCTCTCGTAGTTATTGGCATATAGAAAGAGATCCAATGGAGTAGGAGATATTACCTTCTCGAAATTTCCAAAAGGCACTATAACTCTGGCGTTTGTCGCGTCTGGATTCATGAAGATCGATCTATCGAGAGTGCTGTAAGCATATCCAGGGGGAAGATCGTCGAGCCTGACAAAAGCCCCTACTTCCGTTCCATAAGCTACAACCCTTCCATTTTCTATCTCAAGAGATCCCATATCATCTATTATCACATCGACATATGCACCGATCTTTCTAAGAGCTTCGAGAGTTTCAGATTTTCCTGCACCGCTGTCTCCAACCATCATCACGGAGAAGCTATCATCGTTAATTCGAATGATCGCAAGAGCTCCGTGCACCGGGAGATTTCCTTCATCTATTACCATGAGATTGTGAACAGTGAGGATCATTTTCTTCATATAGCCGAAGTAATCGGTGTGAAAGGAATCGCTCACAACTCCCGTATACCCGCGAGGAGTTTTGTATACAACACCGTTTCTATCTTCTTCTGGAAGCCTTTCTGATGGATATCCAAAGACGACATAGGCATCTTCCTCTGAATCTGGATCAGCCAGTTCAAAGAGATTAGATATCCCAGCAGCATGACAAAGTCGATCTTCTTCGACAACGACGGCAACTATCTTTTTCCCAACATGCACCTTGAAAGCAAGCCATTCTTTAGAGAAGTCAAGAGCAAAATCACGCTCCCGAACGGGAAATACTCCTTTTCTTTTGTTGGAATTCGTGTAGAAAACGACCGGGGGTTTCAGTACAACTGACCATACAACGGGCACACTCAAATTTTCAGAATGTGGAGATGCCAAGAACATCGCTTGAACACCACTTGGAAGCTGTCTCAACACTTTTAAACGCTCTGACTTTGTGTTTCTCAAAACTGATCTGTAAGCCTCTCTGAGTATGGTTTCGAACCTTTCACCATTCTCCATAAGCGAGAATTCCTCGCTCACTCTCAAAGTCTTCGAACTGGGGAAATCTCTCGTTCTAACCATAAACCTGTGCTTAGAACGCCAGAAATTGTAGAGCTCCTCAACGAAATTCACAAAGTAGTCGACATTTTCTCTAAGAGAATCCCAAACTTCCCCTCTCATAGAATCAAGATGTCTTATCATCAAAAGAGAGAGAACATCTATAATAGAATCAAGATCATAACCAGAATCTGATTTGAAAAATTCGACGCCTTTCAAAGTAGGATCGTTCTTTTTCTCAAGCGTTTCAATGAACTCTGAAAGAATCTCTCTGAAAAGTTCAGATCCAAGAACCTGATCGTAACCTGTAAAAGTGATATTCCCATCAACAACGACTGTTCTCATCAAATCACCCCAGCAACCGCTTTTGAAGGGATTATACACACAAAAGATCCTAAGGAAAACTCTCGAAAGAATGTATAAAGAGGTGATCAATATGAAAAATTGCCGCGTGAGCAATTTCAAGGACATGAAAAAATTATTAATCCACGCTGATAAAAGACGCATATCGATGTCGAGATAAAACCTATAACTCGTCCAAAAAGATTCAGAAAGACTCTCAACAATGAACGAGAAAGAATTCGCCAAAGAGCATTCTCATAAGTACTCTGCAATCTCTCGTAATTAATGGAAGTCATAAGTTTTAAGATAGACGGAATCGATGAAAAAAACAAGAATTTCTCTCAAGACTCTCGCAAGGAAAAACCTCCAGAGCGTTTGAAAAATACTAAAAGAATTCTCTTGGTAGATAAAACAGAACAACAACTTCTTTCAGAAAAAGCCTGACAAGCTTTTATCAACAGGCTTGAGAAGATAGCAAATGAGCACTGAAGCGTATAGAAAGAGGGGTACAAAGAAAAGTATGAAAGGCATAAAGCCATTCCCATCGGGATAGTATGGAAAGAAAATCTTTGAAACTCAATTTTACAATTAAAGGATTATCATCTTATCTTTCCTGTGGATTGATCCAAATCGACTTTTTGGAGTCATATTTATATGAGTTGACATCATATATGTAAATAGTATATATTATTCACTGGAGGTGAGATTATGGGAAACGGTAAAGGATACGGTGGAGGAAGAGGCGGAGGATACGGTAGAGGTTATGGAAGAGGGTACGGTGGTTTTGGTTATAGAAGAGGATACGGCTGGGGATTTGGTGGTGGCTATGGTTTCATGGGAGGTCCATGGTGGGCTAATTCAGGCTGGTATCCACCACAGATGCCATATGGTCCATATCCCTATGAAATGACCCCAGAAGACGAAAAGCAGATGCTTCTTGACTACAAAGCTTATCTTGAAGACGAGCTCAGGTATGTAGAGGAGCGCTTGAGAGAAATAGAAGAAGAGTTGGGGAGGTGAGAATTATGCCACTTGGTGATGGAACGGGACCACTTGGATTGGGACCTGGTGTTGGAGGCAGAGGGCTCGGTCCGTGTAGATACTACGGCTATGGATATGGATACACTCCGTGGAGCTACAGAGCGGCTGCTTGGAGACCACCACTTTTCAGTACATTCAACCCTTGGTTTAGAGGTTACGGCTACGGTTGGGGAGCCGGATGGAGAAGAGGCTGGGGCTGGAGAAGCGGCTGGTGGTGGTAACAAAAACCCGCCCACATGGGCGGGTTTTTCATTCATTCTCTCTCTTATCTATAACCTTATCAACTATTCCGTATTCCAAAGCTTCATAAGCTGTCATGAAGAAATCCCTGTCTGTATCTTTCTCTATTCTCTCAAGAGGTTGCCCCGTATGTTTTGAAAGTATCTTGTTCAGCGTGTCTTTTATTCTCAAGAGCTCTTTGGTGATTATCTCGACATCTTTTACCTGACCCTGAGCTCCTCCAAGAGGCTGATGTATCATTATTCTCGCGTTTGGAAGGGCGTACCTTTTCCCCTTTGCACCGGCAGCGAGTAGAACTGCACCCATTGATGCAGCCTGACCTACGACTATGGTGACGACATCAGGTTTTACATACTGCATGGTGTCGTATATAGCAAGGCCAGATGTAACCGAACCTCCCGGAGAATTTATGTAAAGGTAAATGTCTTTTTCAGGATCTTGAGCCTCTAGGAAAAGAAGCTGAGCTATTACAAGATTTGCTACATGGTCGTCTATTGGATATCCCAAAAAGACTATTCTGTCTTTCAAAAGTCTTGAGTATATGTCATAAGCCCTTTCAAATCTCCCGGTGGTTTCTATGACCACCGGCACATATTGGGCTATTTCATTCTTTTTCATTCTCCTCTTCACCTCCGACAGATTCCCTGTACTCTTCTTCGCTAACTTCAACAACCTTACCTTTCTCTATCATAGCATCCAAAACTTTGTTCTTCAGAAGTGCCCATTCAAGATCTTCTCTGATCCTCGGATCGTTTTTCACTATGGCTTTGGCTTTTCTAGGAGGTACACCCCATATTGAAGACAACTCCTCTGCTTCTTTTTCAAGTTCTTCCTCTGTTA
>WGAO01000048.1 GCA_015489065.1 Thermotogaceae bacterium
CTGAGATATCAAAGAACTTAGTCCAAGTGAATGAGATTCCGCCTATGTTTACACCGTTGGAATCACTAATAGTTGTGACGGAATAAGCGGTTCCACCGGCGGTTATGAGAGTGACTTTGACATCGATTTGAGATGTGGCGGTTCCGGAGAGTTGGCCTACTTCTATGACATAAGTACCTTCAGCGACAGCGGTATTGGTTGGGGAAGAGTGAGCTTGAACATTTATATTCCCACCTGTGACAATTTTGACATCGTTTTTGTTCCTGAAGCCTTCTATCTTCCCATCTAAGAGTTTCTTTGTGTTGTACTCAGTTGTTCTGCTTATTCTGTCTATCTCTTCTCTCAATTGATCTAGCTCTTTCTGAATTTGTGACCTATCGACATCGGTGTTTGTATCACTTGACGCCTGCACTGCAAGTTCTCTCATTCTTTGAAGGATAGAGTGGACTTCGTTGAGAGCTCCCTCCGCGGTTTGGATGAGAGAGATAGCATCTTGCGAGTTCTTTATAGCCATGTTAAGACCTTTGATCTGTCCCCTCATCTTTTCGCTGATCGCCAGCCCCGCCGCATCATCAGCTGCGCTGTTAATTCTCAGGCCAGAGCTGAGCCTCTGCAAGGTTTTGCTCATAGCCATATTGGTTTGACCGATCTGTCTCCAAGCGTTAAGAGCTGATATGTTGTGGTTGATTCTCATCTATCTTCACCTCCCTGTGATATTTATCCTCTTCCTTCCTTGGAAGAGTTCCCCGGGCCCAGGGGAATTTTTGTCTTCGCTATATATATTCGGAAGATATCGGGAAAACTTTAGAAAGTTAATATTTCACTAGTTCGATCTCGTCTCCATCCATGACAGGTTCTGCAAAAGAGGCTTCTCTTCCATTTTTAAGGATTTTGTACTTTCTCATAGGAGGGAGCTCCACCATGGAAAGAACGGTTGCTACTATTGGGACAATCTTTTTGGTCGATACAAGAATCTTCATGCCGTCAGATATTTCATCATCAAGACTGAGCATTTTTCCATCTGACATTACTTCATACTCCACAACGGGGATTCTCAAGAGCTGTCCATTAAACTTAACTGTTATGCTATCGCCTTCTGGAACGATATCTTTCACCTTTGGATGACTCACAAAAGTTGCCTCTATCTCTTCACCTACTCTGACGAAATCATCATCGGATAATTCCCTTCCGTTTAAGAAAAGCTTCACATCGGATTTAACCATTTTTGGTTCGTCGTTCACATAGATGATGAATCCTTTGGAGAGGTCGTTTCTTATCTTTTTTACAGGAACAAGTGTGTTGTAGTCTATCTTATCTCCATCTTTTATTTCTGAATTGGGATCGGCTATTTCTCCATTGACGAAGACTTCCGGAACAATTTCAACTGTCCTGTCATCTATCTTGACTTTGACTTTCTCAACTACATCTCTGATTCTTGGAATTTCCGATTGCTCTTCAACGATTTTTTCAAGTGTTATTCTATCGTTGTGAGATACCACAGTTCTTGTGGTGGCTTCCTCACCATTGACTCTTATTATTACTCTCTCTCTTCCTTTCTTGAAGCTCCTTACCTTTCCGTTAACTTCATAAACTATAGATGGTGAAAGTCTGCCTATGACATCTTTCATATCGTATCCCGCCTGAAGAAGAACTTGCATAACGGTGTATTTTCCAGAAAGGCCGATGAGTTTTATCGGAACACCGTTTACATAAACTTTGGAGAATATTCCTCCCCTTCCGAATAAAGCACTCTTTGCAATGCCCACCGGTGTTACGAGATCACTTCCAGATAACCTTCCGGTGTAGTCTTCTATGTTTGGTAGATTTTCAACCCCTTTTAGAGATACTCTTCCAACTGGAAGGTCGAGTTTCTCTCGGAGCTTTTCTATAAATCCCGGTACTCTCGCTCCTCCTCCAACGACCATAACAGCCTTTGGTGATCCTCCGTTGAGTTCAACTATTGCAGAAGCAACTTCAGAGGTTATATCGTCTATTACGGGATCTATGACTTTCAATATTTCCTCTGCTGTTACCTCGCGTTCGTTATCCAGTATATCTTTAACTTTAAAACTCTTTGTGCTTTCGATATTTCTCTTTATGAACTCCGCCACATTGAAGTCCAGAAGAAAGCTCTTGGATATAGCTTCGGTTATCTCATCCCCGGCTTTCGGAACCATTCCATATGCAACAACCGCTCCATCGTTCGATATAGCTATATCAGAAGTTCCAGCACCGACATCCACGAGAGCCACATTCAAAAGCCTGACTTCATCTGGGACCGCTACTTCTATCGCGGCAATGGGCTCAAGTGTCATGTGTGCCATCTCAAGTCCCACTCTTTTAAGTACAGAGTTCATCGCA
>WGAO01000049.1 GCA_015489065.1 Thermotogaceae bacterium
CCCTTTTGATCAACGAGTCTTGTTATCATTCCGATTATCGGAGAATTGCTCTCTGAAAGATTCATCTCCTCTCTAAGGAGTTTTTTGTTCTCCTTTTTCGCTTCTAGATTTTTAAGATCGAAAGGCTTGTAGCCTACCTTCTCAAGGAGCTCGTCATACATTTCTGGATCGATTCCGTTGAGTATGCCGTAAAGGTCAGAAGATCTGACTTTGAGTACCCCTTCAAGTCCGTTACCGTACTCCTCGGTCTGTATCTCTTGAGCGTAGGTTGGACTGACGGTGTTTATGACATCCGAGAATAGTATTCCTCCCTTGAGAAGATTTATCTGTCCATAGAATTCAAGACCATCTATGTTGTAGAGATAATCAGGTAATCCTGCAAATTCCATATAGGATCTATCTATTCTTCCCTGATAAGGAGCTCCGATATTATGAAGCGTTAGCACTGTGGCCGTGTCTTTATAGAAAGGATCGTCCCTGAAGACTGTTTTCAAGTATACCGGGACGAGTGCCGTGTGCCAGTCGTTTACATGAAGTATATCCGGTTTGAAATCGAGTTCTTTGAGTGCATATATAATAGCAGCCGAGAAGAATATCTCAGGCTCTGCTGGATCTGGCCCTTCGTAGACTTTTTCAGAAGAGTAGTAATAATCATTAGCTATCATGTAAACTGCGACATCTGATCCGGGAAGAGTGCTCTTGTATATATCGAATTTTTCATTTGTCTTTAGAATTGGAACTGGTATGCCAGCCTTGACTGGCTCGATTTCGTATCCGAACTTCTCTGCATTCTTCTCCACAATTTTATGTTTGGGCATCAAAACTATTATTTCTTCGATCTCGTTGAAATTTTTCAAAGCCTTTGGCAGGGAACCTACGACATCAGCGAGTCCGCCGACCTTGGCAAATGGGTAAACTTCATACGAAGCTATTGCTACCTTCATTGAATCACCTCCTATGTTGCATTATAAGTCAGCCAAGGGATCAGATCAAGGAAAACTGAGGCAAAACGATTAGTTATTCGTTTTAGAGTAGGTATATTGATTAATTAAGTTTTTCTTCAGAGAAATTTAATTTGAAAATTTGTCTTGAGGAGGAATTTAGATATATCATATATTATTATACATCTCTAAGTAGAAGGGAGGTTTAAACATGAGGTGGGTTGTTTTATGGTTGGGGGTGATCCTGCTACTTCTGCTTGGTGGATGTAATCAATCTACTGTTAACAACCCTCCATCAAAGCCCTCTGATCCCTATCCCAAAGATAAAGCTGTCGATGTCCCGGTAGATGTAACCCTCAAATGGAATTCCTTTGATCCCGATGGAGATCCCGTGAAATTCGACATTTACTTGGGAACGAATAAGGACAATCTCCCGGAAGCGACAAAAGATCTTGAAGAGAACGAATACACTCCTTCAGGCTTGAAGTACGGAACGACATATTACTGGAAAGTAGTTGCTAAAGATAGTAAAGGAGCTAGTTCCACCGGGGATACATGGGAATTCACTACAGAAGGGACCACATCTCAAGGGGCAAAATATCTGTTTCTTGCCAGTGGATACGATGGCTTGATGGTAGTAGATGTCTCAAGTCCTGAGAATCCAAAGCTAGTGAGCTGGTTTGAAACAGGCGGATATGCTTATGACATTTTTGTTTCGGGAAATTATGCTTATGTTGCAAGCGGTGGAAGTGGCCTCGTGATAGTTGATATCTCAAACCCTGAGAATCCTGTAGAGGTTGGACATGTAAATATGGAGGGAAAAGCGCGAGGAATATTCGTCAAGGGAGATTATGCATATGTTACTTGCGAGAAAGGTAAGGATCTCGTCATAGTGGATATAGAAGATCCGTACAATCCCCAAATCATCGGAGAGCTTGAGCATGGTGGATTTGGAAAGGGAGTATTCGTATCAGGAGATTATGCTTATGTGGCTGACGCAGGGGAGCTCCTCATAGTGGATGTTTCCTCTCCAGAGAAGCCTATGTTGAAGGCTGAGATGTCCATACCTGATTATCCGAATGGTCAAGCGCGAGATGTTATAGTCCAGAAAGATCGGGCTTATATCGCTGCTTATGATCTGGGAGTTCTCGTTGTAGATGTGAGTGATCCTTCAAGCCCAAATGTTATAGATCGGATTGATGATCTTGATTCAGTGGTAGGAATTTACATATACAGCGGGAAACTCTATGTGGTCTCAAGTTATTATGGATTGTCGGTTTACGACCTTTCAAATCCCGATGTTCCTGAAGAGCATATCGACTTAGATTACGCGGAAGGGGTGTTTGTGTCTGGAAATCATGCATATTTGGCTCAAGGGATTAATGGACTAGCTGTGGTTGATCTCGAAAGAAAGTCAATAGTAAGCACTCTTGATTTAGGATGGTCTGCGCAGAGAATATATGCATCGGGTAATTTTCTGTATGTTCTAGACAGTGAAGGCTTCGAAATTCTAGATATAGGAGATCCATTGCATCCAAAGAGACTTTCTTTAATAAAGCTCGAATCTCCAAAGGAGATGTTCGTCGATGGAAACATAGTTTACATAACTGACTACGCAGAACTTTTGGCGGTAGATGTCAGTGATCCGTCAAATCCCAAAATTCTCAACAGATTTTATAAAGATATGGCGTATGCTGGAGATATTTTCGTATCAGATGATATAGCCTATGTTGCTGGCGGATGGAACGGTATGGTTCTAGTAGATGCAAGCTCTCCATCTAATTTGAAATGGATTTCAACTGTTAATCCCAGTAAGGGTGGGTATGTTGAATCCATAGCCGTGCTGGGAAGTTACGCCTATGTATCCGTATCCGATGAGGGAGTTTACGCTGTAGATGTTTCAAACCCTTCTGATCCCACTCCAGTATCTTTAGCATCTAAGTGCGAGCATGAGAATTCAATAATAAGTTCTTGGGATGTTCGCGATATATATGCTGAATCACAGAATCTTTATTTAGCTGATGATTTAGCAATTCTTCATCTGAACACACCGGCTAGCATGGTTTGCGTAAATTGGATTAGCACGGATGGAAAGCTGGTATCCGTATATAAAGATGGGGACAAAGTCTATGCGGCTGTAGAAGAAAAAGGAGTCTTGATAGTGAATGTAAGTGATCCAAACTACGCCACTGTTCAGATTGAAATGGCTGATTCAAAAGGTGTTTATGTCAACAGCGGAAAGCTCTACATTGCGGATGGTGAAAATGGAGCAGTTATACTTAATGCCAAAACTTTGAAAAATAAGATAGATTTGCCATGGATGACTTTTCATGCCGTTGTTGGCATGTAATCTTTGTTTTTTAAAGAGTTTTTATCTCTCAAAAGGACGCTTTTTTCTAGCGCCAAGTATTGTTGCATGGAATGCTTTAGTTCTCATAATTCAATCTGATATGAATTCGATCTTTTTGAAAATGTAAGAGGGCGCTGCTCATCTTGTGAATAGATCATGCTTTTGCTTTTAAGCATCACAAGTGTCAGGTAGTATCTGGTACAATATGCAGCTTGAGGTGATTAGATGAGCAACGAACTTTTGTGGTTTGTATTCATGATAGCTGACCTTTCAATGGTTCTTGTGATGTACAAAATATTTGGAAAAGCAGGGCTTTACGCTGTAGTGGTGATGAGCTCTATAGTTTGCAACATACAGGTTGTAAAGCTTGTAAAACTATTTGGAATGACTGCAACCTTAGGAAACATAATATACGCTAGTAATTTCTTTGCAACGGATATACTTAGCGAGTATTACGGGAAGAAAGATGCCAAGAGAGCAGTATGGCTTGGCTTCTCTATGCTCGTTGTAGCTACTGCTTGGATGCAGCTTGCGCTGCTTTTTAAGCCATCTCCAGAGGATTTTTCTCAAGAACATTTGAAAGCGGTATTTTCACTCCTTCCCAGAATAACTTTTGCATCTCTCACAGCTTACATACTTGCGCAGATGCACGATGTTTGGGCATTTCACTTTTGGAAGGAAAAAACAGGAGGGAAGCATCTTTGGATCAGAAACAACGCATCTACTATGGTATCTCAGCTTATAGATTCTGTTATCTTTACTACAATAGCATTCATAGGTGTGGTTGATTCAAAGACTTTCTGGTCGATACTCATTACAACTTATATATTCAAGTTCATAGTCGCTGCATTCGATACGCCGTTCATGTATCTAACGCGAATTATCAGGCCTTCTGATCGTTCATCTTTGGTAGACTCTTAAAGCAAGTTTGTTTGCGTATAACGAGATCATTTTTACCAAAATAATTATCCGAATCTATAGAATTTCCAAGTAACAGGGAAAATCCAGTATTATTTAGAGAAGAATTTACATAAAACAAAATTGATATAGAATTTCATTGGTGAGACATATGGAGAAAAGTAGGGCGTTGTATCTGATAGGTTTTTTGCTTCTTTTGACGATACTAGGTTTTGTTCCTATGCTATCTGGGATGAGAATAGTGTCATCCGGGGAGGAAATAATGGGTGGAAAACCTTCTGGTGAGACGTCCCAGAC
>WGAO01000050.1 GCA_015489065.1 Thermotogaceae bacterium
GCTCTATACCGCTTAATGCTTTCCTAACCATTTCAACGCAAAAGCATAAGATTATTAGCCCGACTCCATCTAAAATCCAAGAATGCTCCTATACAACCTTTTCTGCCCCACATCTACAAATTCTCCATGATGAGGGTACACCGCGACGATTTTTCCTGAGTTTTTTTTCACCTTGCTTACAAGATCCGTCATATCTAGATATCTCTCTTCTTTGAATTCACTTTTAATATGTGAAGGCTCTAATACATATATCCCGGTGTTTATTATCATGTCTATGGACGGTTTCTCCTCGATTTCTTCAAGTACTCCGTTGCTTACTTTTAGAACTCCATAGGGAATGCTGGAATTTATCAAAGCTCCTACTATTGTGATGGCGACTTGTTTTTCTTTGTGAAATTTTAAAACTTTAGGAAAATCGACATCTATAAGAACATCGCAGTTTGTCACAATCACAGAATCGTCTATTTTGATTTTATCGAAAACAAGTTTGAGTCCTCCTGCTGTTCCCATTGGATATGGCTCTTCAACATAGTGAATTTCATAAGGAAGATTTAAGCTGTCGATATATGCTTTTATCATCTCTTTTTTATAGTGAAGAGTTAAAATGAATTTTGAAAATCCTTGTTTTGCAAATCTTTCCATTATATGCTCAAGCATCGTTTTTTCTCCAACAATCAGTAAAGGTTTAGGGATAACTCTTGTAATCGGATCAAGTCTCTTTCCACGTCCACCCGCCATTATCACGACGTAGTTGTTCATGGCTTTCTTTTCTTTTTCTATAAAGTCCTCTATCTTTAGAACATCCACTACTCTCATATCATTATCGACAACAGGGATTCTTTTTATCTCGTATTTTAAAAACATATCCTTTGCTTCATTTTTGCTGAATCCAACCTTCAGATATTTTGGATTTTTGTTCATGATCTTTTCCACTTTTTCATCTAAGCTTATTCCTTTGATTATGGCTCTTCGAATATCACCGTCTGTTATAACGCCAACAATACGATTTTTCTTGTCAGAAACCACAAGTATCTGAAGAGCATTTTTGTTAAGTTTGTCTATAGCCTCTCTTATCGTTGAATTTGGGTGTATTATTAATTTGTCAATTTTCATTGCATCTCCCCCATTTCTTGAGGAAGTATTCTGCAACAGCTAAATCAATTTCTGTATCTATATCAACAGATCTCTCTTGTGGCATAATGAATGCATAGCTTTCATGATGAAACCAATCTTTATATTTCTTGATATAATCCCACTTTGCCAAATAAATTGCTCCATTAAGCCTGTAGTATTTTGGAAGTTCCTGACGGTTCTTATTTCGAATTTCTTCACTTATAAAATTATCCATTCTCATGTCTTCTGGTAAGGTATTTGTCCACAACGGGTGATGCTCTGCTTCACATACAGATATAACAGCATTAGCTTCCTTATCGGAAAAAAATCTCACGGCTTTAACTATATCTTCATAACTTCGAAGAGGAGATGTAGGCTGAAGAACTAAAACTACATCGAATTTATTTCCTCTCGATTCAAACCAATCTATAGCATGGAGAATGACGTCTATACCTTTTGCATTATCTGTCGCTAATTTCCTTGGACGCATGAACGGGATCTCCGCTCCAAAATCTTTCGCAACTTTTGCAATTTCTTCAGAATCCGTTGATACAATTAACTTGTCAATTATTTTACTTTCCAGTGCTTCTTTGATTGTGTAGTACATAAGGGGCTTTCCACAAAGATTTACTATATTTTTATTTTTAATACCTTTAGAACCGCCACGGGCAGGTATTATCCCAAGCATTTTCACTCAACATCACTCCAGTTCAGATATGAATCACTCTTCAAAGAATTTCGATTCTTTTTGCCAATGAAATGTTTAAAATACTTCGCTTCTACCCCCAGTGCTGGTCTTTTGAATGTGACGTTTTCTAATGATATCTCTTCGCCTTCTGATATATCTCTTTTTGCTACTATGCTCCTTCTTGCCATCTTGGCAACGTTCTTCTCGTCTTCCGTCATGATTTTCCATCCATCTCCTATAGCTTTCCATATTTCATCCGCAGCTTTTCTGAGAAGCTTAAGCTCATCAGGAGTCATGGATCCTGCCTGGTCTGGTCCGGGAAGGCTTCTGTCTATGGTGAAATGCTTTTCAATCACCCGAGCGCCAAGAGCAATTGCGGCTATTGGAATGTGAATGCCTTCTGTATGATCGGAAAATCCAACTGGTAGTCTGAAGAAGTTCTTTAAAATTTCCATGGATTTCAGATAAATTGTTTCAGGTGGTGCGGGATAGATCGATATGCAATGAAGAAGGACTATCTTATCATTACCGGTCTTTTTGATGATATTCACCGCTTCCTCGATCTCCCCAATTGTACTTGTTCCGGTAGATAGTATTATTGTTTTTCCCTTTTTAGCTATGTGCTCAATAAACGGATAAGTTGTTAGATCTGTGCTTGCCACCTTGAAAGCTTCTACACCGATACTTTCAAGAAAATCTGCGTCCTCGAACGAAAAGGGTGTGGAAAGAAATCCCACCCCCTTTGATTCTGCGTATTCTTTGAGCTTTTTTGTATCGTCCCAGCTGAGCTTTACCGTATCTATGAAATCCCAAAGGCTTATCTCTTTGTCTCCGAACTTTATCCTTTTGTTCTTTGCAAAATCTTCAACATAGAGCCTTTCTGGAGAAAATGTCTGGAATTTTACAACATCCGCACCAGCTTCAGCGGCAGCGTCTATCATTTCTTTTGCAAGCTTAACATCTCCGTTGTGATTGATGCCTATCTCAGCGATTATTAAAGGTCTTTCATTGATGTTTACACCAAATAACTTCATCATGTATCACCCCGCTTTAGGAAATAATTCCACTCTTCCTTTCTAACTTCAAAATCCAGTCTCTTTCTGAGAAGCTTTTCATCTATAACCAGATTTTCAACAACTTTTAGAAGTCTTCCAGAGAAATTTCCGTCACCGTAAGGATCATAAGGATTCTTAACATTTCGGACTAATTTTTTGAAGTTCTCATCATAAAGAGCTTTCTCTATGGAAGATTTTATTTCATTCATTGAGTAACCACAATGCAAGACGCTTTCTGCTGATATTCTCCCCTTTTGTCTATCACCTATGTTTACCGTTGGAACCTTTAAAGAGGGAGCCTCTATTATTCCACTTGAGCTGTTTCCTACAACAACCTCTGAATTTTTCATAACGCTCAGATAAAGTCTAGCACCGAGACTTTTAAAAAGGTAGGCATTGTCTCTTTTCGATATGAATTTTCTTATCTCTTCAACTATTATGGAGCTATCAGATTCTGCACCAGGTGATGTAAAAATTATCTGGTGGTCTTTGAAATTTTCAAGCGCTGCGAGAAGGTTTCTAATTTGCCCCCTTGTTGATATTTTTGTTTCCAGTGTTACAGGATGATAGGTTACTAAAATTATGGGTTTTCTATAATCTATTTTCAATACTTCAGAAAGCTCTTCTTTGTCTAAAAGATCCAACCTGTATATGTTTTCTACTCCCGGGGATCCTAATACATGTATTCTCCAATCTTCTTCTCCCATCTTGCTGACGTTTTCAGCATATTTTTCTGCTGATACAATGTGAATATGAGATGCTTTGGTGGCTGCGTGTCTAATCTGTTCGTCTATCAAACCATATGTCAACTCTCCTCCTGCGATATGAATAATCGGGATCCTGTGAAGTACGGCATTCGTAACTACACTTAAAAGCTCGTATCTATCCCCAAGTATTACTACAACATCAGGTTTTTCTATGGAAAATATCTGAGCGATTGATACAGTCGATATCCCCACAGATTTGGAAAGTGATACTGGTGAATCGCTGTCTATTAGAAAATCCACCCTGTAATCTATATTCAATCCGTCCTCTATTATCTCTTTCTCTGTATGACCAAAGAATCGTGATAAGTGCGCTCCTCCTACTATAAGCTTCCCAATGCCAGCTTCTTGAAAAGCTTTTACAGTCCACTTCAAAAGTCCGTATTCTGATCTTGCAAAGGTGAATATAAATATTTTCAAATTCCGAGCGGCCTCCTTATTCGAAAGTCTCTCCCAAAGATAGTTTGATAGTTGGTTCATACTCCAAAATTAGTACACCACCGTCTTGGGTTTTTACGAGGACATTCTCATTTATAATTTCACAAATAGTCCCAGGATTCCCAGAACATTCGACACCACCAAACGGAACTACTTTCCATATCCTTATTTTTTCTCCTTTATAAATTGTCCAAGCGCCGGGGTAAGGTTTTGTAATTGCACGTACGAGGTTGTAAATCATCTTAGATGGAAGGTTCCATCTAATTTTTCCGTCTTTTTCTGTACGTTTCCTGAAGTATACAGGCGTACCGATTTGAGGTTCGCCCTCATAACCTTTTAAGATCTTATCCAGAGATCTTTCGATCATCTTCCAGCTCCAGTACGAGGTCTTTTTATGAAAGAGTGATATATCATCGGTCTCGTAAACAGGTATAAATTGTGTATCGATTATCGGGCCGTCGTCCACACCTTCCGTTAGCTTGAAGA
>WGAO01000051.1 GCA_015489065.1 Thermotogaceae bacterium
GATGCACCATTTGACCAGGCAAATGGCAGGAATGTCTGCCAAGTTGTGTACTGACCAGTCTTTATACCGAATCCAAAAATATCATCTCCAAGAGCAGAAATCCTCTTGGCTGCGTCTAAAAGTTCTGACCATGTTCTTGGTGGTATATTCGGGTCAAGACCGGCTTTTTTGAACAGATCTTTGTTGTAAAAGAGTATCCTTGTTGAGATAACCCAGGGAAATCCATAGTACTTTCCTTTGTATATCACAGGATCCCACATGTTGTATTTTGAAAGCATATCCCCCGGATGAACCTCTAGAAGAGCTCCATCCGCCGCGAACTGTGCAACCCAGGTGGATCCAAGCTCTAAAACATCTGGAGTATCTCCAGCTGCAAAAGCCGTAACTATCTTGTTGAACCCATCACTCCATGTGAGCCTTTCAATCTGAACTTCTATGTCTGGGTGCTGCTTCATGAAATCTTCAATCACCGGTTTTATCCACTTATCCGGCCAGAAATTCCAGAATTTCAACACCACTTTTCCTTGAACTACTACCGCGGTTAAGAGTACAGCCAGGACGATTAACAAAAGCCTCCTCATAACTAAATCCCCCCTCCTTTGAGAATACAATCTCCAGAAAATCCGGAGTTATCCACTAGCTTTTTAATCAACGTTTTTGCAAAATCTTCGTTCCAGTCATAGGTTACTATGTAAGCTTTTACGCTGGATTTGTTTTTCAAAAGCAGGTAATCATAGGGCGATTGTATTGCAACCACCAAATTGTTTGGGTTTTCTTTAACTACCATATCCGCAATCTGAGAGGAATGCCTATGCTTGAAGGCATCTATTGTGAAAACTATGACACCGTCGTAATCTTTGGAAGACTTTATATACTTTAGGTATCTATATGGAGTGGATTTCAGATTGTATTTGACAAGCTTGTACTTTACGCCTTCAGATTTGAAAATTTCCTTCAGGTAGTCTCCTATGTAGATTCTTTCTTGAACAACAGACGCAGTTGGGTTTTTCGGAAAGAATATGAGATATCTCTTGTTTTTGTCTATTTTGAAATTTCCTTTGCAGATAGAAATAGCTTTCTCAGGAATAGCACTTTTGATTTTCTCCTGATCTATTTGTAGATCTTTTGGTTTGCTTTTCTGAATCATTATTTTCATCTTCAGTATCCGCTCGACAGCTTTGTTAAGGATATCCATAGGTATATCACCGTTTTTTACTTCGGAAACTATATAGTCATAAACCCTGAGCTGAGTTTTAAGATCTTTCCAGATGATAAACATATCAACACCAGCTAATAGAGCTTTTTTAACAGCCTCCTCAATTTTCATGTTGCCGCTTATAGCTCTCATGAGGAGGTCATCACTCACTATCACTCCATCGAATTTAAGGGATTTTCTTAAAAAATCTATCGCTCTTTTCGATATAGTCGCTGGAATTTTATCCCAGAACGGGACAATTATGTGCGCTGTCATGATTGCGGGTATACCTTCCTCTGCAGCGATTTTGAATGGATACACATGAGTTTTGAGAAAGTTCTCTTCACTGTCTTTGATTACCGGAAGTCCAAGATGAGAATCTACATCCGTGTCGCCATGCCCAGGAAAATGTTTACCAACGGATATTATCCCGGAATCCCTTAATCCTTTGAAAAATGCAACGCCATTTTCTGCCACTCTTTCTGGAGTGTTCCAGAATGACCTAACTCCTATGATTGGATTCATCGGATTTGAATTTACATCCAGAACAGGAGCAAAATCTATGTCTATTCCGAACCTTTTTAGATTTTTTCCAGTCAAGTATCCAACATCATGAGTAAGCTTCAAATCATTGATAGCTCCAAGAGCCATAGCATTTGGAGGAACGAATCCACTCCTGATTCTTGCAACCATTCCACCTTCCTGATCGATCGCTACTACTGATGGAATATCTTTACTTTTTGATTTTATATCACTGATAAGTTTTTTAAGTTGTTGATCGTTTTTCACATTTCTTCTGTATATTATGAAACCTCTTATGTTGTTATCTATCAGAGTCTGGATCTGTTTATTGTATTCAGTTCCCTCGAAACCAAATAGGAATATTTCTCCTACCTTTTGCTCCACACTCATCATGCTCAGAAGATGAGCTATGGTAATCATTCCAATAAGTGCTGATTTGAACATCAAAGCCCCACCTTTGTACGATTGATTTTACATAGTCTCATTTGTATTCACAATTATTACAAAAATGGATATACCGTGTCAATTTTTGCACGGTTTTAGTCAATAGTGTGGAAGAACAGATCTGCAGAATTTCTATCGAGATGAGAAAAGGCGGGATGAATCCCGCCTTTTACATTTTAATCAAAGCATTCTCCGCAGCAACCACCAATGGATAAACAGTTGGGGCTGGTGTGAGAAGAGGATGTGTTCCTATTTGGAGCGTTGCCAGCTCTGCCGCTGTCATTCCCTTTTGTATGGCCATACCGATGGCGTTCACGATCTCTCCTACACTCTTTCCACCAGCAACCTGTCCGCCGAGCAAAAGACCACTTTCAGACGAGAATACGAGTTTCATAGTTATTTTAGAAGCGTCAGGGATGCTTCCGGGGTGTCTATCTGGTCCAGACGCTTCCCCAACTACCACATCGAATCCCTCTTCCCTTATCATCTTCTCGTTGCATCCTGCTGCTCCAAGTGAAAGGCCTTCTATCGAAGTTGAGAATATTCCTAAATTTCCTTTGTTCGTTCTTAAAACTCTTAGTTTATAGAGATTTGAACCAGCGACTCTTGCCTCGAAAGTCGCAGTTGATGCCAGCATCAATCTTCCAGGTTTTCTCGTGAAGAAACATATATGTTCCACACAGTCACCTACAGCATATACATCAGGAACGGATGTTCTCATGTATTCATCGGTCCATATCGCTCCGGTCTCTCCGAGCTTAACTCCGATCTCTTTGGCCAGTTTTACTCTTGGTTTGTAACCGGTTGATAGTATTACAAGATCCGCTGGCAGTTCTCCATCCTCTAGAATTACTTTTTCTACTCTTTTAAACCCCGACAACTCTCTGACTTTCTTGGAGGTGAGAACTTCAACACCATGCTCTACCAATTTCTCTTCTGCTAATTTTCCGAACTCCGTATCGAAAGCAGCTGGTATTAGGTGGTCCATCATTTCTATAAGCGTCACTCTCTTTCCCATTTTTCTTATTTCATCTGCTATTTCGACTCCTATAAATCCTCCTCCTATTATCACAATTTTCTCGGATTTCTTTAGATCCTCGTGAAGTTTGTCCAAATACTCTTTATATTTGCTAACGGTATAAACTCCTTCGAGCTCTATACCATTCAATTTTGGAACTGATGGTTCGGATCCTGTAGCCAGAACCAGTTTTTCGTATTCCATATCACCCTGGGAAGTCTTCACCACTCTTTTTTCATGGTCTACGCTCATGACTTCAGCGGTTATGACTTCTACTCCCAGATTTTCTACACCTTTCGTCGGGAGAATATTTTTATCGGAACTTTTCAATGTGCCAAATATGTAAGGAATTCCACAAGGTATCATTCCAACCGCTTCTTTCTTTACGATAGCTATACTCTTATCTTGGTAATTCTTCTTTGCTGTTGAAGCTGCTATCAAGCCAGCTGGTCCACCGCCTATTATCAAAACATCGTATTTCATCAAAGATCACCTCCTTTGAAAATATATGTGAATGATTTCTTTTTCATATGAGAATAATATCACAAATCGCATCTTTTTAGAAATATTTAGGAGATATCAAATCGCTTTGTAAAAAGACCGCCTTTTGAGATAATAACCCCGGAGGTGATCCCGATGGTTGAGAGTGGCAGGAAGAAGATTGATTGGGCCTGGAGATTTATGAGGGTTCTCAGGGAGATAAGAAACAAATATGAAAA
>WGAO01000052.1 GCA_015489065.1 Thermotogaceae bacterium
CTTACAAAGAATTCTATTAATGACCCCAGAAAACATCCATATTAATTCTTTTATGTATGAGCCACTAATAGATATGGGAGATTGGGAGTTAAAAGAGCTTTATAGAGAAGCTGAAGAGATATTAAGATAAACGAACTGGGGGAAAGGCTAAAAAAACAGATTCCTCCATTGAAGTTCTTGGTTAAGATTATTTCAACAATTGAAAGAAAATAGAAGAAACTAAACATTAAAAAAAGTGTGTTGTTAATTATTACAAAAAATTGTTGGGCAGAAGCTACTCGATGATAGAAAAAGAAATTCGCGAACTTCCTTCTGGGATACAGTAATATAGTAATTTCGTAGGTTTGAAAAACGCAAAAGAGAAGAAGCATATCAAAGACTTGGAGACACAATAGATAGGATTATCATCAGAAAACATAATTTGAAGTAGATAAGAAATACTTCGTGATTCAAAGAAGAGCTTAGAACGTTCTCATCGATATCTTTAGGGATATCACTTTTTTCTTACCGTACTTGCAGTAAGTAATAACATAAGTATCGCGAAAACACATCTTCCAAATCTCTTCATCTAGAATTAGAATCTCAGGCATGGAAAAGGAGAAGTACTTTATCTTAGAGGGCGTTTCATCTGTTCTCTTCATACTCATATCTCAAGGAGCCGTTTTTACGGGACTTGCCGTTCTTTTCAAGTTGGATGAGTTCAAACTAGGAATCGCAGCATCGTTTCCACTGATAGCACAGATTCTTCAAATATTCACGCCATATTTCGTCGAAAAGTTTGGAAACAGAAAACTTCTCACGAATATTTTCAATTTGTCTGGAAGAATTCTGTGGTCGTTGTTCATAATCTTTTCAATAGCCTTCAAGTGGTACAGATCGTCTGAATTCATAATCGTCTTTGCTATATCACAAATATTGACCTCCATGGCCGCAAATATCTGGATGTCCTGGACTAGAGATCTCATTCCAAGTGAGATCAGAGGAAAAATATTCGGAAAGAGGAATCTTTATGTATCTCTCTCAACGCTTGCTACATTCTACGCTTATTCCGAGCTCATAGATAATTTACACAAGTTCGGATACACAATCACAGCTATTCTGGGGCTCTTAGGGGCCCTTCTTTCGTTTTATTACATGAATAAGCTTCCAAACGCCCCTATAAAAAGAGTGGGAGCTCTTGCCGCTCTTAGAGTTGTCTTTCAAGATAAGAATTTCATCAAACTTTCCGTATTTTATTCTTTCTGGAACTTCGCTACTATGTTCACATCTCCCTTTTTCATGTATCATCTCATAAAGAATCTTCATGTATCTTTTAGATACATAAGCATCTACACGATAATTTCAAGCTTGATAGCAATGGCTTTCTACAGATTCTTCGGGAACGTTTCTGACGAAGTAGGTCACAAAAGTGTAGCCCAATTTGGAATATCACTCGTATCTATAACACCGATCCTTTGGATTTTAATGAATTCCAAGACCTATCATTATATGCTCCTTGTCGATGCAACTATAACCGGAATCGGATGGTCTGCAATAAACCTTTCCATGGTCACACTTCCTATGGAGGTCGCCGCTGGAACACAAAGTGCTTATTTTTCTGTGTATACATCATTCGGAGGAATAGGTGGACTAGTTGGTTCTTTACTAGGTGGAATTTCTGGAAAGTTTCTCTCGAATTATCAATGGCAGCACTTTGGGATGGAGTTTTACGGATTGCAACTCGTGTTCGTCACTGGCGGAATATTGAGATTTCTGAGCCTCTTCTTACTAAAAAAGGTTGAGGTGAAAAAGAACATTCCACTAGGAAAGTACACTTTCAACACACTGGTTGTAGTATTTAGAAGAATCCCATTTAAACTCCAAGAGGGGGTTTATACTCTAAGGAGGGGCTTTAGAAAAGGCAAAGGGGGCCAGAAATGACCCCCTTGTTTGTCACTTTTCAATTTGACTCTTTATTTTTTGAACGGCATTCTTCATAGCTTCTTCTGGCGATGCTTTTCCATTGATTATGAGATTAAGCGCATCTCCCATAGCTCCCCAAACGGCCGCCATCTCCGGAACATTGGGCATCGGTATCCCAACAGAGGCACTCTTGGTGAATCCAACTATGTCTGGATTATCCTTGACCATGGAAAGAACATCTTTTCTTGACGGTATTCTAGGATCAGCCAAGTAGAGTTTGTAGAATATCTCTTTTCTCGCTATGAAGTTTATGAGAAAGTCAAGAGCAACCACTTTGTTGTGCGATTTTGCGTTTACCATGAATCCCTGTACACCAACAAATGGCTTGGCCTTTTTCCCAGGTTCCAGATCTGGTATCGGAGCCACTCCATAGTTCACACCAGCCTCTTTGTAAGCTTTAACAGCCCAAGGGCCGTTTATTATCATAGCCGCAGATCCATCTTTGAAGAGACTATCCATTATGTTGTAGTTGTCCCCGGGTTGAAGAATCCCTTCGTCGAAGAACCGCTTTATGAGTTTTGCTCCCTTTATGGCACCCTCGTTTGCAAGGCCAATATCATGAACATCCAATCCTTTCGGTGTTCTTTTGAAGACATATCCACCATATCCAAAGATAAACGGTGCTGAAAAGTAGAAATTTGCCGCGTCATATACGAATCCTCTTACTTCTCCTTCGTACTCCTCATCTATCTCTTTAGCCTTTTTGATAAGCTCTTCTATGGTCTTGGGTGGCTCTTCAACAAAATCCTTGTTGTATATCAGAGCAATGGCCTCCATCGCATACGGAACACCATAGAGTTGTCCGTTAAAAGTAAAAGCGTCAAGTGCCGTCTTGTAGTATTTATCTTTTTCTGGAAGTACCGTTATAGGTTCCAGAAGTCCGTTTACAACAAGCTCACCAACCCAATCATGCGGACCTATTATTATGTCAGGTCCATTTCCAGCCTGTGCAGCGTTCAGAAACTTTGGCTTTATCGAACCAAAATCCATCTGTTGTACTTCAACATCTATACCCGTTTTAGCTTTGTATTCTGCACCGAGCCTCTGAAGTATGTCTACCTGCTTCTCAGAGCACCAAATAGTTATTTTGGATGAGAAAGCAAAGATTACCAAAAATGCCATCGTTAAAACTAGGAATTTCTTCAAAGCGATCACCTCCTCATAGTTTTCTGCAAAACCATTCTATCAAAATAGCGACCGATTTCAGAAATAACCGGACTTGATTATCATTCTCAAAGCAAGCGCCAAAACAACGAGTGAAAAAAGCCATCTCAATCTTTTGGCTTTCATTCTCTTCGCTATGAACGCTCCTATCTGAGCACCTATTATCAATCCCGGAACAAGAAGGAGAAGAGCTTTCAGATCTACATTCCCAAGAAAGAAATGCTTCAGAGCACCGGAAGAAGCGGTGAAGATTATTGCAAAGCTTGAGGTTGCGACAGCTTCATGTATGCTCATTCCTATGTGGGAAAAAAGCGGGACATTGATTATACCTCCTCCTATTCCTAAGAGTCCGCTCAAAATTCCAGCTCCAAAACCACCGAATATTATCAAAAGTATGCTCAATTTCCCCTTTTTGAGAGTCTCTCTCTTTTTCATCATTCTGAAAGCCGCAAGAGTCATTATCACACCAAAAATGAATTTCAATAGAGAAGTTGATACCATGTCCGTGATCCAAGCTCCAATATACGCTCCAGCAACTGAAAATGCAGAAAGAATCAATCCTTCTCTATATCTTATCAACCTGTGCTTGTGGTAGGCTATCGAAGCACTCAGGGCGGTGAAAACAATCGAAGCACTTGAAGTTCCTATGGACACCTTTATATCATATCCTATCATGTTGAGAATAGGCACTAAAATGAATCCTCCACCAAGTCCAAAAAGCGCTCCCAAAATTCCTGTTAGAAGACCGACAATGAGCTCTTTCAAGTAATCACCCCGCTGCCGAAAAACTCTTTCACAAGATCAATAGCAGAATCGTAATCTTCAACCTTCATAAAAAGGGATCTAAATTCTCTACTCCTCTTTAAATTCCTTGTATAACCAGCTACAAATTTCCTGAACTCAACTATTCCTTTTTTCTCACCAAAAAACTCGATATTTTTTCTAAGATGTTCCAGCATAACTCCTATTCTTTCCTCAAGATCAGGAGTTCTGTAAAATCCTCTATCAACAAGAGATGCAACCTGAGAAAATATCCACGGATTTCCAACAGCTCCGCGAGCTATTAAAGCTCCATCAGCTCCAGATATCTCAATTGCCTTTACAGCATCCTCTGGAGAGAAAATATCACCACTTACAAATACTGGAATAGCTCTATCCCTTATCCTTGAAAGAGCCTTCCAATCAGCCTTTCCTCTAAACATTTGCTTTACAGTTCTTGCGTGAAAGACAATCATATCTGCTCCAGACTTTGCCAACCCATTGTAAATCTGTTCAACCTCGTCTTTGTCCCAGCCAAGGCGCGTCTTAACAGTAACGGGAACAGAGAGAGACTTTTTCAAAGCTCTGACTATTTCAAAAAGCTTATTCAAATCTTGCAAGAGCGCTCCCCCCATACCTTTCTTGATGACTTTTTTAACCGGACATCCTGCATTTATATCGATGAATTTTCCAAAGCTTTGAAGTTTTTCAGATGCTTTCAAAATATATTCAAGGTCAGATCCGTAGATTTGTATCCCTGTGAATGGTTCTTCAGGTGAGGGAAGCATCATAGAAACCGCTCGATAGGCCTTAAAAACACTCTTTGCAGCTATCATCTCTGTGTAAGCAAAGCAAGCACCATGTCTGTAAGATATCATCCTGAAAGGAAGGTTCGTATAACCAGCCATGGGGGCTAATCCAAATTTACAAGGGAGATTCAACAACCTTCCATCACGAAGCTTCTAAAAGCTTCAAGAAGCTTCTCAGTCACTTCTCCAGGAGCTTTGAACTCGAAAGATTCTACTTTTCTGACTGGAACTATTCCGCGACTTGTATGCGTGATAAAAATCTCTTTAGATTCGAAAACTTCCCATGGAAGAACTTTTCTTTCAACCACTTCAAACCCCACTCTTTTTGCAATCTTTATTACGACCTCTCTTGTTATTCCACTCAGTATTCCCGTGTCCAAAGAAGGCGTTATTATGGACTGCCCTTTCACTAGAAACACATTAGAAAAAGACCCCTCTGCTAGGAAGCCTTCAGGATTGAGCATTAAAACATCATATGTCTTTTTGTAAATTCTTGCCATTAGAACATCTGTTCTCCCAACAATTTTAAGTTGTCGTGGAATGATCCCAGATTTTCTATACTCGGAAAACTCCAAATCAGCCAAAACGAGATCCTCAGGAGCTTTCTGATACTCTACAAAAATATCTCCATTTGGTCTTAGGTATATCTTATAGTAAACCTCACCGTCAATATCTTCCATAAGATCTTCTAAAAGCCTTTTCAAGTTTTCAATATCAGGAACCTTTTCTATCCCAACGAGTTTTGCAGAATTCAAAAGCCTCCTGAAATGCTCTCGCAACATGAAGAGTTTCCTGCAATATGTTCTAACGGTTTCATAAACCACCGGCTCGAACGGCTTGAAACTCAGTTCACTTTCATATCGCTTTCCGTTTACAACGACTGGCAACTTTTGACACCATCCCTTCATCGGTAATGGATAGCGCCACAACCTCTTCTATATTTCCCTCTCTTCCTCCACCGAATTCATGGAATATGTAATACTCATCATGTCCAAAAGATATACCGTTTTCCGTCTTCTCAACTAAAACTCTGAGTTTTTTACCAATGAGCATTTCTCTGTAATTTTCGGATACCTTCTTTGATAGACTCTCAAGCTCGCTCGCCCTCCGCTTTTTAACTTCCCCAGAAACTTCTCCACTCATTTTTGCTGCGGGGGTTCCCTTTCTTGGAGAAAATCTGAAAACATGCACTCTGCTAAAGCGTACATCCTCGACAAGCCGCAAAGTCTGACTGAAATCTATCTCTGTCTCTCCAGGAAATCCAACTATGACATCAGTCGTTATAGAAAAGAGAGGATCTATCTCTCTTAGATCCTTCACTATTCTCAGATAATTCTCTTTTGTATAATTTCTCCCCATTCTTTTAAGTATTCTGTCAGAGCCGCTCTGGACGGATAAGTGAAGGTGATTAACGAGTCTCTCAAAATCCTTGAACATATCGAGAATCCTCTTGTCAACATCTTCTGGATTCATAGAGGAAAGTCTTATTCTAAAATTCCCTTCGAAATTCTCAAGTTCCTTTAAAAGATTGTAGAGATTCTCTCCGGTATCGGTCCCGTACCTTCCCAGATTTATCCCGGTAATGACAACTTCTTTGTATCCCCTATCAAGTAGACTTTGAACCTCCTCCTTAACCAATTCAATCGGTTTGCTCCTTATTTTTGTCCCCCTGGCAAATCTTATCGCACAGTAAGTGCACGCTCTATCACATCCATCCTCGATCTTCACATAAGCTCTTTTCATACTTGAATATCCGCTGTTTACAACTTCCAGCTGAGAATCATCTGTCCAGTAAGCACTTTTTACAAGCACTCCTATCTGATCTATGTATTTCTCTATTTCCTTCTTTTCTTTGTTTCCTATGGAGAGATCGGCACCATATTTGTTGGGGTCAGAAGGATTGAGCTGTGGGTAGCAGCCAGCCACTATAATTTTTGCGGATGGGTTCTCTCTTCTTATTCTTCTTATTCTATTTTGAACTTTCCTCTCAGCAACTTTTGTAACCGCACAGGAGTTTACAATATAAACATCCGCCTTGAACTGCGGTGGAACTACTAAATGCCCTGCCCTTTCCAATCTCTCTGCCATATATTCACTCTCGTATTGATTTATCTTACAACCGAAGGTTACTATAGCAACCTTCACTTGAGTTCACCTTCGAGAGCCGCTTTGAGTATACCCATCTTAGTAACGACTCCTATTAACCTGTTCTCGTCATCAACAACTGGTATAGTCTTTATGTTATGCCTTATCATAAGATCTGCTGCATATATAAGGGGGGAATCCGCTTTGACCACTATTGGAGGCTTGCTCATGTACTCACTGACTTTGTGATCTCTTATCTTTGATATATTTTTCATAAATTGATCAGTATCTGGCAAGAACGACGCCGATTGAAGAAGCGAAAAGTAACTCGGTATAGAAGCCTTCATTATATCTGTCTCTGTGATAAAACCTACGACTTTCATATCTTCATCCACTACTGGAACTCCGGAGATAACATGCCCTGCCATTATGTTAACGGCTCTTTCGACTGTTTCGTCCTCAAAGACGGCGGATATGTCGTATATCATCACATCGGATACTTTCACTTATATCACCCTCTCGAGGACATATTTGTCTGCGAATTCCTCTATCTCTTCTAAGGTTGGTGGATCCTTACGAGCTTTTTTAGTTTTCGCAAGAGCTGCTACATATCCGTATCTTCCTATATCTAGAGCATCTCCAACACCATTCAAATATCTGTAAACCATTGCCGCTGTGTAGGTGTCTCCAGTGCCAAGAACATGTGATATATCAACTCCAACTTTTGGCTTTATTATCCAAGCTCCGTCCTTTACAACTATTATATCCTTGTCTATCTGATAAGAGAGAACCGCCAGCTTTGCTCCAGCATCTATCAGTTTTCTGGACTGACTTATGAAGTCATCCAGCTCTTTTAGCTCTTTACCAAGGAGGCTGTATTCCATTCGAAAGTCCGGTTTAATGAAATCCGGAACAACCCCTTTGTTGTAAAGAACAGATATGTGTTTATCCCTTGTCTCCATAAAGATCGTTTTACCCTTTTCCTTGGCAATTTTCACCAGCTCAACATAAACATCACTCGTCAAACTTTCAGGAATACTACCCGATATCACGACTACTTCTACTCTGGAGAGTGACATAGTGTATCTCCTTATCAAATGCTCTAAGTCTATTTCTTCAATCTTCGGACCTGGAGAATTTATCTCTGTTATTGTGTGGTTTTCCTCATCTATTATGGCTATGTTCTCTCTGGTCTCGTCTTTTATAAAGACGAAATTCGTCGTTATGAGATTGCTAACTTTTCTGAGCTCTTCTATGAGTATTCTTCCCATGTATCCGCCTAAGAATCCTGTGGCTATAGAAGGAATCCCAAGCTTTGCCAATGCAACTGAAACATTGACCCCTTTACCTCCAGGAGACAAAATGCTCTTGTCAAATGAAGGTACTCTATGGAGTTTATTTATCTGGAAGTTCTCTATGAACATAATTCTATCCAAAGCTGGATTTAGCGTAACTGTGAGAACTTTCAAATTCATCCCTCCCCATTCATTTTATCATCCAGACGATCTATTTTCCAGAGTCGCCAATTTTCACGATCTCCACATCAGAAATAGTTATCAATCCGTCAAAATCTAGATTCTTTATCTTTTCGACAAATCCCTTTATCTTCTCTCCGTCATCCACTACTTCCAATATCACTGGAAGATCTGGAGACAGAGAGAAAAAATCACTCCTGTGAATGTGCCTTTTACAACCAAATCCCATTATACCTTTATAAACGGTTATTCCTCTCATTCCCATCTTGTATGCCATTTCAACAATGTGTTCAAACATCGGCTTATGACCATGCTTGTCTTTCTCACCTAGGTATATCTTCAGCAGCTTCAAAATTTCCACCCCCTACCCAAGACCATCCCAAAATAAGCTCCAAGAAAGCCAAGAAACAGATTCACCACAATGTATAAAATTCCAGCAGATATATCTTCCTCCAAAAGCGATAGAGACTCATATGTGAAAGTGGAAAATGTGGTAAAAGCTCCAAGAAATCCCGTTCCAAACAAAAGGACAGTTTCTCTTGACGGAACACCTTTATCCAAAAAAGAAAAGATCAAAAGAGACAAAAAGAAAGATCCCGTTATGTTCACTACGGGAGTTCCCCAAGGAATGCGCGAAAATGGCAAGAAATTCGCTATCATTTTTGAAACCAAATATCTTGAAAGCGCTCCCATAGAACCTCCAAGCATTACCAAGACCACATCCAATACTTCGACACCTCCGACTTAATTTTAACATCAAAAAGGGCGCCTCGAAGGCGCCCCCATGTTCTCATACCCCTGCTTATTCCTGTGGTATAGTTCCCTCAACATTATCGACAAACCAGTTCATCCCAAGAAGCTCTTTATCCGTGAGTCCTTTTCCGGGCTCGGCTCTCAGATTTCCATCCTGATCGTATATTTTCATCACCGGAGTCTTGAACGGATCAAACATTCCCTGCTTTATCAAACTCTTAAATGCATTCACGACGGATTTGACATTGTCCGGAACAGCCGGTCCAAATGGAGCTATATCGACTATTCCTTTGTCCATTCCCCACCAGTAGAATCCGTGTTTCCACGTTCCATTGATAACTCCCTTAACAGCAGCAGCGTAGAATGGTCCCCAATTCCAGATAGCGGATGTAAGAATGTTTTCCGGAGCGAACGCACTCATATCGGAGTTGTATCCAATGGCATAATCTCCCCTGTCGGCAGCAGCCTGAACTGGAGCTGGAGAATCCTGGTGCTGAGCAAGTATATCCGCACCAGCATCAAGAAGAGCCTCGGCTGCTTCTCTTTCAGTTGATGGGTCAAACCAAGTGTGTGTCCAGACCACTTTAACCTTAGCCTTTGGATTGACGAGTTTCACACCAAGTGCAAATGCATTTATTCCTCTGATGACTTCCGGTATCGGGTGTGCTGCAACATACCCAATAATATTCGTTTTGGTCATCATTCCGGCGACTATTCCGGTGAGGAATCTCGCCTGGTACATTCTTCCAAAGTACGCGGAGAAGTTTCTGTGGTTGTACTTGTATCCAGAGCAGTGGAAGAACGCCACATTCGGATACTTGTTCGCCAATTCTTCTGTAGCATCCATGTAGCCAAAGCTTGTCGTGAATATGATTTTGTATCCTTTCTTCACATAGGATTCTATGACTTTTATGGACTCCTTACCTTCTGGAACACTCTCCTGATAATCCGTAACTACACCAGGAACATGCTCTTCCAGATACTTTCTTCCAAGGTCATGTGCATAGGTCCATCCGGCATCACCAACCGGTCCCACATATATAAAAGCAACTTTAGTTACCGCAAAGCTCAAGAAAGCCGCGAGAATCAAGCCAGCAAACAGCAGCTTCTTCACAGTAATCCCCCCTTTACGAAGTTTTATTCAGAACCTTTCGGGATATTCCCGACTATGTTGTCAACAAACCACATCATCCCAAGAAGCTCTTTATCCGTGAGTCCTTTTCCAGGTTCGGCTCTCAGGTTTCCATCCTGATCGTATATCTTCATTATCGGCGTCTTGAATGGATCGAATTTTCCTTCTTTCATCAGGGTAGCAAAAGCGTTGACCATACTCACAACATTCTCTGGAACTTTGTCCGTCATCTGAAGATCAACTATTCCTTCGTCCATTCCTCCCCAGTAAAAGCCTGCCTTGTAGGTTCCATTCATGATTTCTTTCACAACTTTTGCATAGTAGACTCCCCATTTCCATATAGGAGCTCCAAGATAGAAATTCGGTCCGAAGGCACTCATATCGGAGTTGTACCCGATAGAGTATATTCCATTCTCTTCAGCTGCCTGGACTGGAGCAGAGGAATCGGTCTGTTGAGCAAGAACATCAACGCCAAGATCCATGAGAGCTTCAGCAGCTTCTTTCTCGGTAGCCGGGTCAAACCAGCTGTGAGTCCATACAACATAGATCTTCGCCTGCGGATTGACCATCTTTACACCAAGTGCAAAAGCATTCGTTATCCTGACAACCTCCGGTATCGGTATAGGCTCAACATAACCAATTTTGTTGCTTTTTGTCATCATACCAGCCATTATTCCAGCCAAGAACGAAGGCTGGTAAATTCTACCGAAGTAAGCCGTGAAGTTTTTGTTGTTGTACTTGTACCCAGAGCAGTGGAAGAAATAGACATCCGGGTAAGCTTTGGCAGCCTTTGCAACGGCATCCATGTACCCAAAGCTCGTGGCAAATATCACCTTGTACCCTTGTTTGATAAGACTTTCTATCGTTTGATAAGCCTGCATCCCCTCTGGAACACCTTCTACATAAGTTGTTTCAACACCAGCCACATGCTCCTCAAGATAGCGCCTTCCAAGGTCATGCGCATAGGTCCATCCATGATCTCCAACGGGACCTATGTAAAGAAAAGCCACCTTTATGGAAAATCCTGCAAGCGCTACTAAAGCTACCAAAAGAACCAAAAGCAACCTCTTCACGGTAACACCCCCTCCTGTGAATTTGGATTATTTTGCTCTTCCTCCAACTACCATCTTCTTTATTCTTATGGTAGGAAGCCCATCGGACACCGGAGCGCCTTGACCGTCTTTTCCGCAAGTCCCAACGGCAAAACCAAGGTCATTTCCGACCATATCTATATTCATGAGAACCTCTGCACCGTTTCCAACAAGCGAAGCTCCTCGGAGCTTTTTCGTTATCTTTCCATTTTCTATCATGTAAGATTTGGGAACGCCGAATGTAAAATCTCCAGAGACTATATCAACCTGTCCTCCACCCATTTTGACAACCAAGATTCCCTTATCAACCGAAGATATGATTTTCTCTGGATCGGTGTCTCCAGCTTCTATGAATGTATTTCTCATTCTTGGAATAGGTATGTGCTCGTAGCTCTCTCTTCTGCCGTTTCCAGTAGGCTTAACTCCCATCTTTTTTGCGGTAAGCATTGAGTGCATGTATCCTTTCAAAATTCCGTTCTCTATCAGAACCGTTCTCTCGGTCGGATTTCCTTCATCGTCAAAGTTCATGGTTCCTCTGTAATTCTTAAGAGTTCCGTCATCAACAACCGTTACCTTCTCAAAAGCAACTTTTTGCCCAACCTTTCCAGCGAATACCGATCCACCTTTGAGAACCAGATCAGCTTCCAAAGCGTGACCACAAGCCTCATGAATCATCGTTCCACCAGCTTCAGAGGATATCACCACTGTGAACTCTCCTGCCGGAGCGTCTTCAGCTTCAAGCTGATGAATTGCTACATCCGCGGCGGTTTTCGCTACTTTTTCGATTATCTCATCGCTGAAAAACTCAAAACCTTTGTTCTCGCCCCAGACATCTCTCCCCATGAACACCTCTTTCCCGTCAGTTGCAACAACCTCAACATATACAAACGGGTAGTTCCTGACATCTGTGACAAATTTTCCTTCGGAGTTATATATCCAGACATCTCTCTCTTGATCAGAATAGTAGACTTTCACCTGGATTATTCTCTCATCGTAATTTTTAGCAATCTCGGCTGCCTTTTTGACTATCTCCATCTTTCTCTCTATAGGGACTTCTTCAAAGGCGATTTCATATGGAGTGTGGTTCGGGGTGATAATCTGAGAAAGCGGTGTTGCATTTATCTTTCTTTCTTCTCCCAGAGCTTTTGCAAGAGACTCAGCCAACTCCTTCATTTCATCGACATTCACGCCAGTGGAAGATGCATAATATGTCAACTCTCCATCGATGAGCCTTATTCCAACACCTCTATCTTTCCCATAGGAAGCTGTCTCAACCTTGCCGTTATCATATTTTATGGTCGTTGCGACCTTTTCTTCGATGAATATTTCCGCAAAATCCCCACCTTTTGAAAGGGCTATATCTAGGATCTCCCTTGCAACATCTTTGTCGATCATTCTATCCCTCCTTTAGCCTGAAAAAGTATATCACAACACCTTTTAAAACCCGTTATTTTTGAGTTATCTTTGTTCCAACTTCACCTCTCAAAGCTCTCAATGTGTTACCAGAAACGAAGAAATTAAAGACAACAACTTCTATTCCAAGTCTTCTGCACATGTTGAAAGCTTCAAGATCCATAACTTCCAGATCTTTTTCTATAACTTCATCAAAGGTGAGTTTTTCGAATCTCACAGCATTTGGATTTTTCTTAGGATCATCACTGTAAACTCCATCGACTTTCGTGGCTTTTAGAAGGATTTTTGCTCCCATTTCTGCGGCTCTCAAAGCCGCCGCTGTATCAGTTGTGAAAAGCGGATTGGAAGTGCCTCCCCCGAAAATAACGACCCTTCCACTCTTGAGCGCATTCTCAACTTCTCCATACTCAAGCCTTTTTACAGCTGGAAGATCTGTTATGGATGAGAAAGCAACAGATGGTATATCGTGATTTTCCAAAACCTCTTTCAAATAGATGGCGTTCATAACGGTCGCGAGCATCCCTATCTGATCTGCCATTATCGTGTTTATATTCTTGAGATCCCTGCCCCTGATTAAATTCCCGGCTCCAACGACAACTCCCACTCTATTTCCATCATCTACAAGAGATTTTATCTCGCTCACAACATGCTTTATAACACTCTCATCATAGCCTTTCCTTCCCTCGCCACTTAGAACTTCTCCTGAGAGTTTCAAAAGAACTTTCAAAGATATCCCTCCCCTCTCCACGGAAGAATTATATCTAAAGAGATGTAAAATAGAGAGAATTCAAACTTGGGAGGATTCAGGATGAAAAGATTCTTAGTCGTCTCAGATATCCACGTTCCAAGATATCAAAGAGATGTTCCAGAGAGATTTTACAGACTATCCAAGGAAGTCGACGGGATAATAGCGCTCGGTGATTACGTGACACTTGACACTGTTCTTACGCTCCAAGCAATAGCGAAAATTTTTTACGGAGTTCACGGAAATGCAGACAGGATAGACGTGAAAGAATACCTTCCAGACTCAAAGATAATAGTCATCGAAAATCTAATCATTGCTCTGACTCACGGTTGGGGTCCTCCGTGGAATCTCAGAGAGAGGATATACAAAAGATTCATAGATGTTCCAGATGTAGATGTGTTCCTTTACGGACACACCCACGAAGCGTTTGACGGATTTGAACACGGAAAGAGATTTTTAAACCCAGGAGCTGCAATACCGGGAGGAACCTACGCGATAATGACTATAGTCGGGAGTGATCTTGAATTCGAGATCCAGCATCTTTGATTGACGAGAAGATAAAAGAGATAAGAGAGATAGTCTCTGACTCAGAAGTTGTAATCGGTTTCTCAGGAGGAGAGGACAGCTCTCTTGTTGCTACTCTTTCAAAGATGGCTCTTGGAAAAGAAAAAGTTGTGCTGGCGACGATAGATTGGGGAATTTTCAGTTATGAAAAGAGCAGAAAGATCGTCAGAGATTTTTCAAAAATGTTAGGGTTAAAGCATGTGTTTCTAGATGGAAATTGCAAGCAGAAAAATGTTTGGAAACACGGGCCATCGTGCAATTCCTGTACAAAGTTCGTGAAACTTAAAATGCTTAGAGAATTTTCAAATGGCCGTTTAATAATGACCGGTGCGAACAGTTACGATAGCTGGGGAAAGACGGGCCTGAAGGTTTTCAACGGTGTTTATGCACCACTCCAAGATCTGAGCAAAGAAGAGATAAGAGCAATGATAGATCTTTTGGATCTCAAAATAGAGAAGATAGGGGAATCGGAAAAGAGGGAAGGTTGCAAACTGAAGCATCTTTTAAAACCTCTCGTAAATTGCGAGTATCACGGAAATGCAGTATCGAAAGCTAACGAGATATTACTTAAAAATTTGAGCGGAAAATTCAAAGAAGCATTTGTAAAGATAATAGGGCCTCTGTCAAAGAACATAGCAGTGATTTATACAGATCCCCCGCTTGATGAAGATACCCTTGAGAAAATCTCGAAAGAGATATCAAATCTGAACGAGATAGATCAGGTCATCATTTTTAAAAATGAAATGAAGATAAGGGTAGTCGCTTCAAAGCCTATCTACAGAAACCCCGAAGCGAGAAAAAACATAGAATTTTACATAGGGCTCCCTGGAGAATACGAATGGATCGAATCGAAAAACACGAAACTAAGAACTTTCCAGGTGGTAGAAATCTCACCGTGAGAGAAAATACATGGAGAACATGCTTATGAAACTTAAAAAAGCGAGTGATGAAAAGAAGTATGAAGAAATGGCAAAAAAGGCGATAAACTAGATTAAAAAGATGAGATACAGCAGCAAAGCTTGGATACAAAGTCACTCCTATAGGCATAACGTCTTTACAAAACATAGAGATATCTCATTCTTTCAAATTTCAATGCTCACTCTCTACATTGACAAATACAACCATCGAGAGAGCTTGAAGAGAACTTAAAGTGTGCTACGATACAACGGGGGGCGATAAAATGGCAGCCCTTAGGGAGATTGAAGACATCATATCTAAGATAGAGGGGATAAAGGCTGTCAAGGTTGTGGGGGATGAAAACAGCATAAAGGAAATACACATTCTTGCGAGCTCTGACAAAAATCCCAAACAAGTTGTAAGAGATGTCGAGACCGCTGTCTTTGCAATAACTGGTATGAAGATAGACAGAAAGGTTGTATCTGTTGCTCAGATAACTGGAGACGCTTCAAAAAGGAGGAGAAGAATAGCTCTAGTAGATATGGAAAGAGTAGAAAGCAGGCTTGAGATCACCTACAAGGTGACTCTTCAAAAAGACGGAGAAGAATACACCGGCGAGAGCACGGGGCCTATGACAAGTCCAAGTATACCGATAACAATCGGGAAAGCGCTTGTAAACGCGATAGCGGGCGGAGAAATAGCCATATCAGTCGATGATATTCAGGTGGCGAAAGTTTTCAACAGAGATTATGTCCTGTCGCACCTTACATGCTTTGATGGAGAAGGCGAATGGGAAGTGATAGGAATAGCCCCCAAAGGTGAAGATTTTGAAAGATCATGTGCTCTCTCGGTTATAGACGCGCTTGAGAAAGTGCTTTGAGGGGGTGAAATTCGTGGGAAGAATCAGAGTTTACGAGCTCGCAAGAGAGCTAGGGATGACTTCGCGTGAGCTTCTACAAGAATTAGAAGATCTCGGAATAAGAGTGAAAAGTCACATGAGTTTCATAGATGAGGAGACAGTGGGAATAATCTTAGAGCTCTTCGATCAAGTTGAGAAAGAAGAAAAAAGACCTGCTAAGACAAAGAGTGTGAAGAGAAGAGAAGAAAAAGAAATGGAGGAATTCAAGGAAAAGAAAGAAAACGTTGTGATAATAGAAAATGAAGACGATCTGAAATTAGATAACTTTGCAAAGAAAATCGGGAAGAGTCAAACTCAAATAATACAAGACATGTTTGTTAAGAAAGGAGTTCCTCTCAAACCGGGACAGAGATTAGAAAACACCATGCTCGCCATGATCGGAGAACTTTATAACCTCAAAATAGAGATAAAGGGCGATGAATCACATGATAGTGAAGAAGAGGAGAATGGATTCAAAAAGATAGAGGAATACTGGAGAAGAATCTATGAGGAGAAAAAAGATGAATTGGTTCCAAGACCACCAATAGTCACCGTTATGGGTCACGTTGACCATGGAAAAACAACGCTTCTTGACTACATAAGAAATACAAAGGTTGCCGAGAAAGAAGAAGGCGGAATAACTCAGTCAATAGGTGCTTATCAGGTTGAAGTGAATGGAAAGAAGATAACATTTATAGACACGCCTGGACACGAAGTATTCACGGAGATGAGGGCAAGAGGTGCTCAAGCAACTGACATAGTCATATTAGTCGTTGCTGCAGATGACAGTGTAATGCCCCAAACAATCGAGGCTTATGATCATGCAAGATCCGCAGGAGTTCCAGTTGTCGTCGCTATAAACAAAATAGATAAACCAAATGCAAATGTCGAGAAAACAAAGCAAGACCTCGCAAGCAAACTCGGGCTTGTTCCAGAAGATTGGGGTGGAGATACGATAATGGTTCCGATATCCGCAAAGAAGGGTATTGGGGTTGACGAGCTTTTAGAGATGGTTTTATTAGTTGCAGAGATGCAAGAGATAAAATGC
>WGAO01000053.1 GCA_015489065.1 Thermotogaceae bacterium
AGCTAATCTTCAACGAGCGCTCCTAAAAATTGACTTCTGTATAGCTGAGAGTAAAATCCTCCTTTCTCAAGGAGCTCTTTATGTGTTCCTATCTCTATTATTTTTCCCTCGTTCATGACGAATATCACATCGGCATTCTTTATGGTTGACAATCTGTGTGCTATGACGAAGTTCGTTCTGCCTTTCATGATGTCTCTTAAAGCCATTTGTATATAAGCTTCTGTGAGAGTGTCAACATTACTTGTAGCCTCATCTAATATGAGTATATCTGGATCTGCTAGGAACGCCCTTGCTATGGTTATGAGCTGTCTTTCTCCTTGAGATAGATTAGACATCCCCTCATCTATCACAGTGTCATATCCATCAGGAAGCGCCATTATGAAATGGTGAGCGTGAGCTCTCTTTGCGGCTTCGATTATCTCTTCTTCTGTGGCATTTTCCTTTCCGAATGCTATGTTTTCTCTTATCGTGCCGTGAAATAGCCAGGTATCTTGGAGAACCATCCCGAATAATTTTCTAAGATCCGATCTCCTCATCATCTTTATATCAACGCCGTCTATGGTTATCTTCCCGCTCTGTATGTCGTAGAATCTCATGAGAAGATTCACTATGGTAGTTTTTCCAGCACCTGTTGGACCAACTATCGCGGCTACATATCCAGGTTTTACTTCAAAACTCAAATTTTCAAAAAGCGGTTTTTCCGGAACATAGCTAAAGTAAACTCTGTCAAAGACAACATGCCCTTCAGCTTTTTCAAGAACAACGGGATTCTCTGGATCTGGGGTTTCTTCTTCCTCCTCCAGAATTTCGAAGATTCTTTCAGAAGCTGCAAGGGCTGACTGTATAAGATTTACCATGCTTGCTATCTGTATTATCGGCTGGTTAAATCTTCTCACATACTGAATGAACGCCGTTATATCACCGATCTCGATCTTCCTCTTAACCACCATGATTCCTCCGAGAACACTCACTATAACATATCCAAGGTTTCCTATGAAGAATATCAAGGGTCTTATAACCCCAGATATGAATTGAGATTTCAAATTTGCTATAGTAAGCTTTTCGTTTATCTCTTTGAATTTCTTCATCTCTTCTTCCTCTTTGCAATACGCCTTTAATACTATGTGTCCTCCATACGCTTCCTCAGCTCTTGCGCTGAGCTTTCCTATATACTTCTGTCTGTTTGCAAAGTAAATCTGGGATTTTTTTACAAAAAGAGATACGAGAGCGGCGCTCAAGATTAGAGTTATCAGTGTAAAAAGTGTGAGCGAAGGGCTTATGGTGAGCATCATCACGATTATTCCGACTATGCTAACAGCGGATGTTATCATCTGGACGAGTCCCTGTTGAAGGACATTGCTTATCACATCTACATCGTTTGAGACCCTCGACATTATGTCGCCGTATTGATGAGAGTCGTAAAATCTGAGAGGAAGTCTTGACATTTTTTCACGCAAATCTTTTCTCATTCTATAGACTATCTTCTGGGTTACGCCGGCCATTGTGTACTGCTGAATGTATCCAAGAGCTGCGGATATGAGAGCTAATATTCCGACTTTTATGAGAATCTTTGCTATGCCGTCATAATCCATCGTGCTTTTATTCGGCGCTCTACCACCAAAAAGCTTTGCCAGGGATTTAGTAGCCATCTTTGCCATGAAGCCGTTGAAGACTTTTGTTACGGCTTTTCCCATTATCTTCGGGAGCTGGATCGATATTATCGTTGATATGACAGCGAGCGTTATAACGAGTATTATCCAGAAAAGATGTGGTTTCATATAAGAAAGGAGTTTTTTTGCAGCCTTTTTGAAGTCTTTTGGCTTTTCAACAGGCGCCCTGCCGTGTCCAAAAAACGGTCCTCTTCTTTGAGTTCTTCTATCCACGACGATTCCCCCTCAAGCTGGATTCGCCTCTTCTTCAGAGAGCTGAGAAAGGACTATGTCTCTGTAGACTTTGCAATTTCTGTAGAGCTCTTCGTGCTTCCCAATGCATTCAACTTTTCCGTCCTTCAGAACGATTATCTTGTCTGCATTCATAACGGTTGCAACCCTTTGGGCTACCATTATCACCGTGGCACTCCCAGTAACTTCATGAAGCCTTTTTCTTATCTTCGAATCGGTTTTGAAGTCAAGGGCTGAAAATGTATCGTCGAACATGTATACCTTGCATTTATCAGCTATCGCTCTTGCGAGAGAGATTCTCTGTTTTTGACCTCCAGATAGATCTGTTCCGCCCTCCGATATCACAGTGTCCAGCCCTTTCTCCATCTTTGATGCGAATTCCATTACCTGCGCTATCTCTGCTGCCTTTTCTACATCAGAATCGGGTATGTTTCTTCCAAACCTTATGTTTTCTCTTATCGTTCCTTCAAATATAACTGGCTTTTGGGTGGCATAACCTATCGATTTTCTAAGCGACTTTAAATCCATCTTTTTGACATTGATGCCATCTATAAGAATCTCGCCTTTCTCCGGGTCATAGAACCTCATTATCAAATTCAAGATGGTAGTCTTACCAGATCCTGTGTTTCCTATTATTGCCGTCACCTCTCCAGGATTTGCATTGAATGAGATATCCTTCAGAACAGGACTTGGTGCACCTGGAAATCTGAAAGTGACATTTTTAAACTCAACTTTTCCGTCTTTCACGGCGTCGGTAATTGGATCATCTGGATTTTTAACGGTTGGCTGGGTGTTCAAGATCTCTGCTATCCTTTCGGAGGATATCTGGGCTCTTGGGAAAAACACGAAAACTATTGAGATCATTATGAAAGACATCAATATCTGGATAACATATTGCATTACAGCCATCATATCTCCAATCTGCACCGCACCTGCATCTATTCTTTTTGCTCCGATCCATATAACTGCAATGGTGGTGAGGTTCATAACGAGAAGGAGCAGTGGGAAGATCATGGAGGCTATTCTGAAGACCTTCAATGCTGTTTTCATAAGATCGATGTTGACATCTTCAAATCTCTCTTTCCATTCCTCATCTTTGTTGAAAGCTCTTATCACCCTGACTCCAGTTATGGTCTCTCTGACGACTCTGTTAAGCCTATCGATCTTTTTTTGAAGGCTTTTAAAAGATGGTGCGAGGAGTTTCACGAGAAAATACATTCCTCCTAGCAGTACGGGAACGCTCACCAGTATAACCGCAGAAAGCTTTGCGTCTTTTGAGAACGCCATTATTGCCCCACCTACTCCCATCACTGGAGCTAGTACAACGAGTCTCAGGAACATGACGAGCGTCTGCTGAATCTGCATCACATCATTCGTGGTTCTCGTTATAAGAGAGGAAGTGCCGAATTTTTCAAACTCTATCAAGGAGAAAGATTGAACTTTGAAAAAGATGGCGTTTCTGAGATCCCTTGAGAAGAGAGCACTCACTTTGGCGGATATGTAAGCTGAGAGCACCGCTGCAAATACCCCGGCGAGTGATACGATAAGCATCCAAGTTCCTTTGTGCCATATGTATGGAATATTCTTTCTGACAATCCCCTTGTTGACTATATCTGCCATTAAATCTGGCAAGTATAAGTTCAAGCCAGCCTGGATCGATACGAGTGCTACAACAATAACAACAAGCCAAGTATAAGGTTTCAGGAATCTTAAAACGGCTCTCACGATATCCTTCTCCTTTTAGTTTTATGTCTAACTATAGGGAAAGTTACCACGACTGCTTTAGGGTGTCAAGTGCAAAGAAAATTCTTGAAGAAGAGCTTATGAAATAAGCTCGTGGAACACTTTGAGATACCTTAGAAGGTGAGAAGTTACCAGGAAATTTCTCCTTACTTTTTCTTTTCCTTTAATTCCGAAAACGGTTCTTTTCTCCTTATCTTTGAGAAGATCCATAACCGCTTCAGCAAGTTCCTCTTTATCCCATCTCAAAAAACCATTTTCTCCATCGTCTACTTGCATTTTTACTCCTCCAGCCGGCCTGGCAACTACGGGATTACCCTTCCACATCATCTCAGATACCACGAGTCCAAATCCTTCTTTTATTGCGGTATGAAGACCTAATGTGGAATATCTTTGGATGGCATTGACCTCTCTCGATCCAACTCCTATGAGATTTGTTAAAAACTTTATGTCATCGTCTAATCCTGCATATCTAAGAACTTTCTCGAAAAAAATCCACCCCTCTGGATCATCGTTTGCCATCGCAGATACTATCAATAGCTGGATATCCGAATATTTTTTGACCATCCTGTACACATCAATGGCGGAGAAAAGATCCTTCCATGGATCGAATCTTGCGACAACGGTTAAAGTAGGCTTATTCGGTATGGAGAATCTTTTAATCACTTCAAGTATCTCTTTTTTGCTCATTTCGAAGTTTTTTTCACTCAATGGATCTATGCTCGGTGGAAATTCTATTGATATTTCTTTGAAATCTTCTGGAAAGTATTCTTCGGTGTGAAACAACATCTTTTCGTAAGTTTTCAAGAATTTCGAAAATTCGTTCCAGACAATCTCGTTGGGACTAGAGAGATCGATATGACATCTCCATATCAGATGAGAATTGATATTAGACAAATACGGTATGGCTGCTGGTTGTGGATCGTGAATCACGATGATATCGGCATCGAGCTCTAATTTCTTGGAATTTTCTTTGTTTACTTTCATGTATGATTCCCATTCGTCATCGGATATCTTCAGTTTAGCACCTTGAAGTGCGTTGTGTAATTTCTTTGTGATGTTGAAGAATTCACTAGGAGCTTCCATGACCTCCCACTTAGTATCTATTCCAACAGATCTCATCAAGGGAACGATGGTGTAGAGGAGTTCGGCAACACCTCCACCAAAATTGGTGGCGTTCACATGAACAACTCTCAATCCCTTGAGTTTTTTAGATATCTCCTCAATTTCTTCTAAAACTTTGGGATCTGAGATATCTATGTAATCTTTCAGATTTTTTTCTGGGAATTCCGTTACTCTCAAGATATCACTCCCCTCTTTATAGCTGCTATAGTTACGGAATAAGCTGCTCCCTTTTCGAAAGCGTCGAGTTCTTTCCTATAAACAACTCTTGCCTTTTCATCAAAAACTTTTTTTATCCTCTCCTCAAGCATTCTTGACATCCATGTTGATGTTCCTTCTCCGTAGAGAACGATTTTTTTTGGCGATAGGAGAAAGGAGAGATTTCCAAGGACTGATCCAAGGTATTTTATGGATTTTTCGTAATGTTTTCTGATGTCTTCTCTTTCCTCCTTTGAAAGTTTCCACAGTTCCTTGAGTTTTTCGTAATATTTTTCGTGTTCGTACTCCACGAATTCCTTTATCGTGAAGTTTCCATTGGTGAAAGATTTCAGATTTGCGTAATCAGAGGCAACGGTTTCAAGACATCCTCTTTTCCCGCAATAGCATTCTTCTCCGTTTTCTTCCACGACAGCATGGCCTATCGGTAGATAACTGAATTTTCCCTTTCTGTAAAGCCCCGCTCCTATTCCAAGACCGTAGTTAACCACAAGAAAATCGTCGCCACCGTATTTCATGACTTCATATATCGCAAGTGATCTTATATCTCCCATCACCTCTGATACTCCAAACCCTTCGATATCCTTCCTGAAATCCACTCCTTTAAGGTTGAGTATCGGGGATTCCACGACTATTCCATTCTTTACTATTCCTGAGACGGATAGTCCTATTCCCACTACTCCATCTTTGGGGAGCTTGTCAATCACCTTTCTGAGAAGCTCTTTAGACCCGTGTTCGTTTCTCATCCTGTGTGGAATCATCTCAAATGATGTATCTAATTCTTTGAGAGAAGCGTCCATCAAAACTCCCACCACTGCTTCTCTTCCTATTTTTACACCGATAGTTTTCCATGCGTTTGGATTCATACTGATAATTTCTTCTGGTCTTCCTCGCCCTTTCACTCTCTTTGAAATTTTTACCTTTTTTTCATTCTTGAGCTCAGATATGACATAACTGAGGGTGGACTTTGCCACCCCAAATTTTTCCAGAAGCTCTTTTCTCGTTATCCAACCCTTTTTGAGTATTTCCACCATTATTCTGCCTTTTAGATTCATTTCATCGACCAACCTATCATGCCCTTGACATAGTATTTTTGCAAAATCAGATAGACTCCTATCGGAACCATCATTACCATTATTGCCGCCGCGGAAAGAATTCCCCAATCCACATGGTAAACTCCCCTCATTAATGGAATCCTCTGGGTAGCGAGAAACTTATCAGGAGAGTATATCGTAATCAGTTCGAAAAAGAAACTACTCCAGACCCAGGTGAACTGAAGGGCAGCAGCCGATCCTATTGCTGGTAATGACAGAGGGAAAGCTATTTTAAAGAAGATTTTAATGTCTCCTGCTCCGTCTATTCTAGCAGCTTCTTCTACCTCAATTGGTAGGGTTGTAAAGAAGTTTCTCATAAAGAATGTTATCCAAGGTATCCCCCAGGCTGTGTGAAGAAGTATAAGTCCTATATAGGAATCGAGGAGATTCATTTTTAAAAGCATTTCGTATATCGGTATAGCGACCATTTGCGATGGCAGTGCTAGGGTTATGATTATCGTTGTCATGAAAGATTTTTTTAGTGGAAAGGTATATCGTGCAAGGTAATAACCAGCCATCGTTGCAAAAAGAATTGGAAACGCGGTGGCGAAGATGGCGACGATCAGTGAATTAGGGATACCTTGAGAAAGAGGAGCTGTTGGATGATTCCAAGCTTGATAGAAATTTTTGAGTGTTGGATGAAATTCGTCGAAGTTCCACCAGCCGTTTAAAAGTTCATCCATGGGTCTTATCGCTGTCATGAAGATACCCATAAACGGTACAAGCCAAATCAACCCCAAAGTCCAACCGATCAGGTTAACCCAAAATCTTTTCATGATTCTTCACCCACTGTTCTGATGAGAGGTATTGCGGCAATCATTGTAAATATTGTCAGCAAAACTGCAACCACAGCGGCTTTTCCGTAATCGAATTCTACGAAGGCGTAATTGTACATCTGTATGGCAAGGACATTTGAGGCCCCTCCAGGCCCTCCCTGAGTAGCAACATAGACTATGTCAAATATCTTGAGGTCCCAAAGAAGTGTCATAGTCATCACAACTACTGTGATTGGTTTTAACAAGGGAATGGTTATTTTAAAGAATTGAGTTATTGGCCCTGCGCCATCCAGTGATGCAGCTTCATAAAAATCCTTCGGAATCGTCTCAAGACCTGCAGAGTATAAAGTCATTCCGAATCCAGTCCACAACCAAACTGATCCCAAAATGAGTGAGAAAAGAGCGGTCTCCGGATGAGCCGTCCAGGTTCTTGGATGAACACCAAAGAATTTCAAAAGCGCGTTTACAATACCGACATTTGCATCGAACAGAAAGTTTATCATTACTCCTCCGACTATCATTGGCATCACCATTCCAAAGAATATAAAACTTTTCAGGACATTTCCTCCCCGTGTTCTTCGTAGTAGAACCGCGAGAATAAGACCTAGAAAAGTGGTAAATGGTAGATGTATTGCTATCCAGATAGCGTTGTGAAGGAGAGTGCCCAGGGGAAATTCCCCCCGGGCTATTCCATCGATATTTATTGTGTCTCTGCTGCTTAGAACCTTTTTGTAATTTTGGAGTGTGAAATGTCCCTCCTCGTCAAAAAAGCTCAGGATAATGGTTCTTGCAGAAGGATATATGACGAATACGAACACTAGAGCCAACGCAGGTAACATAAAGACGAGGAAGTGCAAAAGTCGGGACTTTCTCATATTTACTCCTCCATTTTTTCATCAAGAACCTTCAGGACTTCGTCAAGCCTGTCTGGATCAACCCACAGGAGTTTGAGCTGATCCCAGAAAGTTTTTTGGAATATCCCTCCAACTGAATCATCGAGATCTGGAAGAGCTTTCATACCTCTCAACAATTTGGCTACTTCTCTATCTACCGGTGGGTAATCGTTTAGGGAGACATTCTTGTAAGTTGCCATATGTCCTCCCTGTTTTACCTGAATGATTTGTCCCTCTGTTGCGAGGAATTTAATGAGTTTTTTAGCCTCTTCTATATGTTTCGAGTATTTTGGTATAAAAGCGTAATCTATGCCAAAGACAACTCCTTTAGCACCGGGTAATGTAAAAACTCCGAGATCTTTTGGATCGTCTACCATTCCTGTTATCCAACTTCCCATGAAATAAAGTGCATAATCACCGTTCCACCATTGTTTAAGAGCCATTGTCCACTCTGTTGGTTCACCGAAGTACCCTTTTTTAAGTAGCTCTACGAGTTTCCCCATGGCGTATCTAACTGTGTTGCTTTCCCATTTCAAATTTCCTTCTATAAGGTCCTTCTGAACATACGGACCACCGAAGGTTATCAAGAAGTGCTCTGTTACATCTGAAAGAGGCCATCCAACGCCATCACCACTGGCTATAGGAGCTTTTATGCCGGGAATATGCTTGATATTTTCAAGGAGAGCCTTGAATTCATACCAAGTTCTTGGAACTTTAAGTCCGTGTTTCTCGAAGAATGACTTTCTGTACCAGAATCCAGGTTTCACCTTGCCGGTATAAGCTATCCCGTATATTTTATTGCCAACTTTAACGGCATCTAAAGCACCTGGAACGTAGTCCTCTTCGTTTATGATTCCCGTTAGATCCACGACATTTCCCTTTTTCGCTTGATCTTGGATGAACCATGCCCACATGAATATGACATCTCCCGGAGCTCTTTTGGCGTTAAGTTGAGCGGGAAGTATCTTCGACAGATCCTCAGATCTGTAAGCCCTGTACTCAACTTTGATGCCGTATTTTTCTTCGAAAGCTTTTAAAACTGGCATAAACTTCTCCTGTTCTGCCCCACTCCAAGGTCCTATGACTACAAGTTTGGCAAGAACGACAACGGATATCATAGCTATCAAAAGAGCAAACTTTCTCATGATACCACCTCCCCAAAAGAATTTTTTCAGTTACCGAACTTATTCATTAAGATGCTACCATTCAGATGTCTGTATTTAAAAATCTGCTTTTGCGAGAAAACAGAAGTATTTGAAAGAAAACAGGAGATATTCCAAGATTTCTCTCTCTATTCAAGAGTTTTGTTTTAAAATCCTTTGAAATTAAAAATGGAGAGGTATTTTCGCGCGAAGTTTTGTTTTACCCTCTTCCCCAGTTTCTCTTTCCTTGTTCACTTATCGATTTTCCATACGCTTGGATGCTCTTTCCGTACTCTCTTGATTTCATTATAGTTTCGATGAGTTTGGCTTTGTTCCCCTCTATCTTTCTCATTCTCTCCTCGTCACGCCTTAAGAGCTTTTCTGCAAGCTCAGGAGATACCTCCATGCTTTTTAAAAGTTTTTCACGCTCATCAAGAAGCTCCAAGAGTTTTTTGTAATCTTCTTTATCTATGGCTTCGTCTATTAACCTTTCCAAAGTCTCTAAATTCATCAGATCACCTTCTTTAAAAGCGTTAGAGTCTCGACATGGAAAGTTTGTGGGAACATATCAAAAGGCTGTACGAACTCTACGGAATATCCGCCATCGATGAGGACTTTGATATCTCTCACAAGTGTTGATGGTTCGCAAGATATATAAGCTATTTTATTTGGAGATATTCTGATGATTTCTTTCATGACCTCCTTACCTGCACCAGATCTTGGAGGGTCTAAAACGATGATATCTGCTCTCTTTTCATATGATTTCAGAAACTCAATAGCGTCTGATTCCACAAAAAATGCGTTTCTCCTGTCGTTTATATTAGCATTGGCTTTTGCAGCTTTCACAGAAACTCTACTGCTCTCAACCCCTATTACCTTTTTTGCTGCACTCGATATTCTCAGACTGAAGAGCCCGACACCTGAGTAAAGATCCAGAACCACTTCTTTTCCGGATAGATTTAGAGAATCGAAGAGCACATCAGCCAATTTTCTGGAAACAAAGTAATTGCTCTGAAAGAAAGCTGTTGGTGGTATTTGAAAATCTTCCCAGTCGTATTTTTCGACTATGATTCCCTCTCCATAAAGCGTTCTGTAAGGACCTCTGAGGACGACACTGTCTTTTGAGTTCATCACATGGATTATCGAATGAATCCAGGGAAATTTTTTCAAGACGAGTTTTGAAAGCATTCTCCCCCATTTGAAGGATTCAGTTTTTGTTACGAATATCAACATAGTTTGATCTGTTGAGAATGCATATCTGAAGACAACATGTTTCAGAACTCCCTTTCGCTTAGAAAAGTTGTATATGGGAACATCTAAAGCAGTCAGGAGTTTTGGAATCTCTCGAATCAGGGAGTTTACTTTATCCGGAGCAAGGAGACATTCCTCTATAGGAATGATTTTGTGAGATCCCTTCATTCTCATTCCAATGAAAGCTTCGCCTTTCCAAAACGCTGTAGTTTCTATCTTCGTTCTGTATCCATACTCAATGTCACTTGGCACTATTTCCTTGAAGCTTGAATCCATTTTCAAAAAGCGCTGAAATATGTCCCTGACTATTTCTTCCTTTATTTTGAGCTGCTCTTTGTAATCTATGTCCATGAACTGACAGCCACCACATTTTCCAAAAACAGGGCACTTAGGAACTCTTCTGTGCGGTGATGGTTTAACTACTTCTATGGTCTTTGCAAATATGAGATCTCTTTTCTCTTTTTCCACCTTCGCGATGACGATCTCACCTGGATAAGCTCCTTCAACGAAAACAATCTTTCCATCGCTATCTCTTCCCATTCCATACCCTTTGTTGACCACTCTTTCCACATTCAGCATGATCTCGTTATCTCGCATGCTAACCTCCTCGCTTCTTTGTCCGTTGTTTTGAGATCCTCGACGCTTTTTGCTTCACTTATGTTTATATTTTCAATGACTTTTTCCACCACCTTTGGTATGTCCATAAAACCTATCTTTCCATTTAAGAACGCCTTGACAGCTATCTCATCCGCGGCGTTGAATGCCGTTCTGAGCGAATGTGAATCTTTCACATATTCGCTCAGGAAAAATATAGGGTATCTCTCTTTAGATAGTTTCTTAAAGGTAAGAGAGGAAAACTCTGGGAATTCTGGGAATTCGTATAACCTATCTGGATAGGTCAAGGAGAAAGCTATTGGAATCCTCATATCTGCAACGGATGCGTGAACTTTAACTGTTCCGTCCTTGAGAAACACCATGCCGTGTATCATGCCCTCTCTGTGAACATATACATCTATTTTCTCGAAGGGAATTTCGAAGAGTTCCATAGCCTCCATCACTTCAAGAGCTTTGTTAAACATAGTTGCCGAATCTACCGTTATTTTCTTTCCCATAGACCATACAGGATGTTTCAGAACATCTGAAGGTTTTGCATATTTTAGATTCTCGATCGGCCAGTCCCTGAGAGCTCCACCAGAAGCTGTTATTGCTATCTTTTCAATACCCTTTTCTATGAGCTGAAATATCGCGCTGTGCTCGCTGTCAACTGGAATGAGCTCGACCCTGTAATCTCTGATCCTTTTCTTTAAAAACTTCCCTCCACATACGAGCGCTTCTTTGTTTGCAAGAGCGAGTCTTTTCGTGTAAGGAATTGCCTTGTATGCAAGCTCAAACCCGGCAAATCCGGGAGCTGCGGCTATCGTTATTTCGGGCTTGAGCTCATCCATGAAATCCTCGAATCTCTCAAGATCTTTTTTTGTCGATAGCATCTTTGCATTTGGAAACTCGGATTTTATCTTCATAGCGAGATCAAAGTTGGAATGGTATGTGAATCCGATTAATTTGAACCCATCTAACTTTTTTAAAACATCTAATGACTGTGTTCCAATAGATCCCGTGGCTCCTATTATCAGGACGGTTCTTTTTTCCATCTGAATACGAGCACACCCCCCTCTTTCGTCTCGATGGCGACTTCATCTCTCAAAGCAATATTGCTCACACCATATGGTTTATCATGTGGCATGTTTTTTTCGAATATTTCATATTTGAAACCCTCAAGCGTTACGACTGCATCCCCGCCAATCGGAAGGATGGACCATTTCTCGCCAGCTTTTGCTGAAAGGGTGGCTTTTCCGCTTATGTAAACTACCTCAAGTTTTCTTGAGAGTAGTTTGACAGAGAGCGGAGGAAATGCTGTAAGAAGAAGATATAGAGCGTATTCCATATCTGCTCTTTCCCCGCGCCAGCAGGTGATTTTCACAATCTGTGCACCTCGCTTGAAGCTCTCTCTTATCGCTAATTCTGCGTCTATTTCGTCTTTCTCAACTGGATAGGTTATCCTTTCAGCTCCTTCAACTTCACCCGAGAACGAATCGAAATCACCGATAACGATATCAGGTTTTAAGCCGGCTTTTAAAAGATGATTCGTTCCTCCATCGACACCTATTAATACGTTGAAATCCAAATCTCTAAGATTGATATCACAACTACCGTTAAGTGATAGAAGATATACCATTTAAAACCCCTTTCTGTAAAAAACGGATATTCTTCCTCTTGCGAGATCCATACCGAAATTTCCAACTTGAAGCTTTGCTTTTCCATAGCCAGATCCGACGAGAACTTCTATCCCTCTGTTTATGTCCCAGAACGACGCTCCGAAGTATTTTTTTGAAGCTTCCATGTCAAAAACAAAAGCTAAATCGTGAAAAATTCTGATGTAACTCTTAATGAACGGACCATTTTGAACATCTGATAAGGTGTATCCGCAGCTAAGATCAATTACTCCAAGAAGTGAAAAAGCTCCTCCGAATCTTAAATCGTAAGAGAAAAGCGGGAGATAATCGAATCTGACTTTTAAAAGAACTCTGTCTTTAAACCAATCCCATTTTTTCTTTTTTCTGTATTCTTCATAAAAATGCATCACCGTTTTGGCATAATTTTTAGCAACTACAGATGGTCCTCTCTTTTTTACTGCCCCTTCTCCATCGTGGTAAGCCCAGAGAATTTCCGTTTTACTTTTGAACTTTTTCGATAGATACTTCAGATATTTACACATAGCAAAGGATGAAGATATCGGATTGTAAGGGTTAGAAACCTTCAGCCATTTTGCGGTGCTTCTGACTATCTGAGCTATTCCGAGAGCTCCCGTTGAAGAAGTGGCATGAACTCTGAAATTTGATTCGTTTCTGATAATCGCTTTGAGGAAATCCACATCACAACCCGTGAACTTTAGAAATGGATCACTCGGAAATGTCGGAACTTCGAAGGCTTTCACATATTCAACTCCGAACAACGTTCCCCCATAGAAATATAGATAATTATCCTTTGAGCCTCGCATCCAAATTATATCTGTGAGCGGATCCGCAATAAAAATCAAAGATGCTAAAATTACTACGGCAGCGAGTATCTTCCTCAACATCACCACCCCTTGAGATCAATTATAACAGGAGGGGATATAGTGTATATCGGTGTGGACCAGGGGACGACAAGCACAAGAGCTATTCTATTTGACGATTCATTCAGGGTTTTAAAGATAGCAAGAAGAAAATTCAGGCAGATATACCCAAGAGAAGGATGGGTTGAGCATGATCCTTGGGAAATCTGGGGAACCGTTGTGAGCGTTGTAGAAGAGATACTTTCGGATGTGAAAACTGAGGAGATTTACTCGATGGGAATAACAAATCAAAGAGAAACCATCATAGCTTGGGATTCAGAGAGTGGAGAAATCCTTTACAACGCCATAGTTTGGCAGTGTAGAAGGACAGCAAAGAGGAGCGAGGAATTAAGAAAAATCTACGGTGATTTGATATATGAAAAGACCGGTCTTGTTGTGGATCCATACTTCAGCGCTACAAAAATGGAGTGGATGATGGAAAATGTAGATTCGGTTAAAAGAGCAAGAGAAAAAGGAACTCTGAGATTCGGAACAGTGGATTCTTTCCTAGCCTGGAAAATGACAGGAAAGCATGTTACAGATCACAGCAACGCTTCAAGAACTATGCTATACAACATAGAGAAAATGGATTGGGATGATGAACTTCTTGAGCTTTTCAAAGTGCCGCGGTGGTCTCTTCCAGAGTTGGTAGATTCGGCGGAGATCGTTGGAGATACGAGATGGGGAATTCCGTTATCTGGAATGATTGGAGATCAACAGGGAGCTCTCTTTGGCCAGCTGGCTTTTAATGAAGGAGATGTCAAGATAACGATGGGGACGGGGAGCTTTATTCTGATGAACATAGGAAAAGCTCCAAAGCTTTCTAAGAATGGGCTTCTTACAACTGTAGGCTGGAAAATAAAAGATGAAGTCATATACGCTTTTGAGGGGAGTGTTTTTGTAACAGGTGCTCTTATAGATTGGCTGATATCACTGGATATGTTCGGATCACCTCAGGAGATAAATCGTTTGGCTGAAGAGAACGATAACGGTGGGGTCTATTTAGTACCGGCTCTCACAGGACTTGGAGCTCCGCATTGGGATCCATATGCGAGAGGATTGATAATAGGAATGACCAGAAAAACATCTAAAGGGAATATAGCGAGGGCAGCTATCGAATCGATAGCGTTCTCAATAAAAGAACTTGTCGACATAATGGAAAAGGATTCAAAGAAAAAAGTTAAGTCTTTAATGGTGGATGGAGGGGTATCAAAAAGTGATATACTACTTCGGGTGCTCTCGTCATCCACTGGAAATGTTGTGGAGAGACCACAGAATATGGAAACAACGGCAACGGGTGCGGTTATGTTGTCAGCAATAGGAGTGGGAAAGGTTAAAAAAAGCGACTTGAAAAATTATAAGGTTGTCGAAAAGAAATTCAACGAAGATAAAGGATTTGAAGAAGAGTTCGAGAGATGGAAAGAGGCGGTGAAAAGATCGAAAAATTGGAGTCGCTGAGCCTTGAGAAATTTCTAAAGTTCGCTGAAGAATTTTCTAAAGGCTTGAAAGATGGAGACATAGTTCTGTTGAAAGGGGAGCTTGGGGCTGGAAAGACAACTTTCGTCAGGGGAGTGGCGAAAGGGCTTGGAATAGATCCTTCTATAGTAAGAAGTCCGACTTTCACTTTGATGAATGTCTATCCTGGCGAGATCACGCTCTACCATGCAGATCTCTATAGGTTGGATGATCCTTCTCAGATATTCTATGTAGGTCTGGAAGAAGTCTTAGAAGAAGGAGATGGAATTCTGGCAGTCGAATGGGCAGATATGTTCGAAGATTTTTGGGATGAAGGCATTTGGGTTGAGATAAGAGTGAACGAAGATGGAACGAGAGATGTCCTTATAAGAAACACTTGAGGAGGTAGTAGCGAATGAAGACGCAAAAGAGGAATCTGGACAAATATGTCATGAAGGAATCAAAGCCCAAAGTTCCAAATGTACTGACGGCTATTCCTCTAAGAAGCGGAACGGTGATATTTCCAAGCACCGTTGTCCCGTTTTTCGTTGGAAGAGAGAGATCATTAGCTGCTCTTGAGATAGCGATGGATGAAAGGAACGGATACATGTTCGTTGTCTCTCAGAAGGATCCATCCATTGAAGAGCCGGATGTAGACGATCTTTATGAAGTTGGAACGATAGTGAAAGTTCTTCAGATAGCGAAGCTTCCTGATGAGACATACAAAGTTCTTGTCGAAGGTGTAGAAAGAGCGAGGATTGTTAAAGTATTGAAGTCAGATGATTACTTTGAATTTCAGCTTGAGGTGCTAAAGCCCAGATATAGAAAAACAAAGAAACTGGAAGCTCTTATGCGAAAAGTAAAGGAGCACACGGTATCTTATTTCTCTATAACAAAAAAGCTTCCACAAGAGGCTTTGATGGCGCTTGAAGATATGTCGGATCCCAACAGATTTGCGGATTTTGTCGCATCCGTTCTTCCGGCGAAATTAGAGTTCAAGCAGCAGCTCCTAGAAACCGTTCATCCTTACAGAAGACTCGAAAAGATACTCACATTCTTGATGGAAGAATTGGAGATAGTCAAGATAGAGGAAGAGCTGGATAAGAAGGTAAGAGAGAAGATAGAGAAAAGCCAAAAAGAATACTTCCTCAGAGAAAAACTCCGCGCAATACAAGAGGAGCTTAAAGAGGAGGAAGATGCAGAGATAAGGGAGATAAGGGAGAAAATAGAGAGAGGTGACTATCCTGAATATGTTAAAGAGAAAGCCATAAAAGAACTTGCAAGGTTAGAAAAGATGTCTCCGTACTCTGCTGAAGCGACGGTTGTTAGAACTTATCTTGATTGGATACTCTCACTACCGTGGAACAAAAAAACTCGCGATGAAATGGATATAAAAAAAGCAAAGAAGATTTTGGAGAAAAATCATTACGGTTTGGAAAAAGTCAAAGAGAGGATACTGGAGTTTTTGGCTGTCAGGAAGATATCGAAAAATTTGAGAGCTCCTATTCTGTGCCTTGTTGGGCCTCCAGGTGTTGGAAAGACTTCACTTGGAAAGTCTTTGGCAGAAGCTATGAACAGAAAGTTTGTGCGGATGTCACTGGGTGGTTTGAGAGATGAAGCCGAGATAAAGGGGCACAGAAGGACATACGTGGGAGCCATGCCTGGGAGGATAATACAACTTATAAGGAGAGCTGGGTCAAAGAATCCCGTAATCCTTCTCGATGAGATAGATAAGATGGGAGTTTCTTTTCAAGGAGACCCGGCAGCTGCACTACTTGAAGTCTTAGATCCAGAGCAAAACAGAGAATTTGTCGATCATTATCTTGAAATACCATTTGACTTATCCGATGTCGTTTTTGTTGTCACGGCAAATGTTACACATACAATACCACCTGCACTTAAAGATAGGATGGAGATTATAGAGATCCCAGGATATACTGATAGAGAGAAGTACAGAATTGCCAAAGATTACATACTTCCAAAACTTCTAGAAGATCATAATGTCTCAGGGAGGGTGAGGATAACTTCTGGTGCTATAAAAAGGGTCATAGAGGAATACACCAGAGAAGCTGGTGTTAGAAATCTGGCAAGATCTCTGGAAAAAATCGTTAGAAAATCCGCATTAAAAATTGTCGAAGGCTCAGAAATAGTCAATGTCAGAGCTAAGAATTTGAGTGAGTTTCTCGGACCACCGATATTCAAGGGTGATGAGACGCTCAAAGAACCGACTGTTGGAGTTGCCACTGGTCTTGCCTGGACCGCTTATGGTGGTGTGATAATACTCGTTGAGAGTGTTTCTTTTCCGGGAAAAGGAGAACTCGTTCTCACAGGTCAGCTTGGAGATGTCATGAGAGAATCTGCGAGGATAGCTCTGAGTCTTTCGAAAAAGATATGTGGTTCTGAGTACAAAGAATTCTTCGAGAAGAACGACATACATCTCCATGTTCCTGAGGGGGCGGTGCCAAAAGATGGGCCTTCTGCTGGTGTCACAATGACAACCTCCATTGTCTCAACCGTTCTCAACAAAAAGGTGAGAAATGATATAGCGATGACCGGAGAGATAACTCTTCGTGGAAGGGTGCTGCCAGTTGGAGGGATCAGAGAGAAAGTAATGGCGGCGATGAGATCTGGAATAAAGAAAGTCATAGTTCCAAAGGAGAATGAGAAAGATCTTTTGGAACTTCCAAAAGAAGTCAAAGAGAAGATTGAATTTAAAACAGTCGACAAAATAGATGATGTTCTAAATGAGGTGATTATTGATGAATAAGGTGTTCTATTTATCGATGATGACGATATTCGCCGTTTTGTTTCTGGTGTCCTATCTTCTTTATGGTGTGGCAAAAAATGATCTTAAGGAATGCAGAGCAAAGGAAATGGCTTATAAGGCTCTTATAGACGGAGATTTTGAGAAATTCAAATCTTTAATGAAAGATCTTCCAAAGCATGAGCTTGAGTACTATTCTTCAAAATTCTTTGATTTAGAAATATCACTAGCTGTAGAGGAAAAGAATTCCGGAAATTTTGGAAAAGCGCTCGAAATTCTAGAAAAATCACTAAAAGTTGTTTCTACGAAATCTCAGCTCTCAAGGGCTCTTTTACTTAAAGGTGAAATACTCCTAAAGATGGGAAGGTACGATGAATTGCTTAAAGATCTGAGTGTATTTCTGAAAGACAAAACACTTCCAGATAGAGAAAAAGCACTTGAGCTTCTCAAGGAAGCCGCGGAGAAAATCGGTAGAGAGGATATAGTTCGTGAAGTAGAAGAACACCTCAAAAATCGGAGGTGAATTGATTTGAATAAAAATAGATTTATTAAAAGAGAAAAAAGCATGGTTTTTAAGATGGTTTTGGTATCTGTTCTTATCACATCTCCTATAATAATCATCATGACTAGTTACGAAACGAGTACATTCATAGACAAAGCGGCTTTATATCTGGAGAATACCCTCCTGAGAGAAAAAATAAGAGTTCACGAAAAGCTATCATACCTCTCAAGAATAGTGGACAAGGCGATATCTGAAGTTGTGAAAGATCTTGCCTCTGGGAGAAGTGTGAAAAGCTACGATGACATAATAAAGATAGAGATATCTTTGAGAGAGGAACCACCTAAAGGAAAAGGGTTCAGGATAGCGAGGAAAGTAATACTCGGAGACACGCTCTACAACATTTACATGTATGTGGATCCAGCAGTTATGAAGGGAATTGTGAAAGACAAAGAAGGAAATATCAGGGTGCTTGTTGCAGATTCCAGCGGAACCGTAATTTTACCTCAGGAGTTGAGTGGAAAGAAACTCAAGTTAGCAGAAATAAGATTCGAAGGTTTGAATCTGAAAAGACTTTCTAATCTGCTTGAAAAATACAAAATAAAGCTTGCGGAAATTGGAAAGATGAAGTACTACCTGATGGATTTTCAAAGCCCGATATTTTCGGGGTATAAAGTTTACATAGTGATGGACTACCAAAAGACACTGAAAGTTGTTGAAAGAAACCTTGTATTAGCATTTTTAACAGATTTTGCAATAGTTTTCGGAATAGGTCTAATGGTATTCATATATGTTAGAAATTTGACGCTTCCTGTTCAGAGAATAATAGATCAGCTTAGGGAAAGAAAGATAAACGAAAGATACGATGAGATAGAAGTAGAGGTCCGAAGCGAAGAGATACAGGAAATGGTCCTAATCATAAACGATCTTCTGTCAAGTGTTAAGAAAAGCCTTGAGGAGGCACAGGAAAGAGAAAGAATCCTCTCAGTTCTAAACAAAGAGATCTCTGCAGCTAAAGAAAGGCTTGTGAAGATGGATTCCTTGATAAGCGATCTGATGATCGTTGATGACAAAAAATCCGTTTTAGAAATGGCTATGAACGGGGTAGCTAGGATATTCCCAGAGATAAATAGCGTCTGTTATGAATTTGAAAACGAAGAAGATAGAGAAAGGGGAGGAAACTGCGGAGAAGAAGCGCCCACCATAATAACGATTGATACGGAGAACGGGGAGTATAGGTTCTACATATACGGAGAAATGAAATTGAGCGAAGAGCAATTAGGGATGCTCGATATATTTTTCAGCATAGCCTCTGCCATAGCGGAGAACAAGGATCTTTGGAATCAGATCGAAGTGTCGTACTTTTACCTTACGCAGAAACTTTCAGAAGTTAGCGAAGTTTATGACGATGAGACAGGAAAACACATAAAAAGGGTTGGAGAATATTCCGCTCTTGTAGCAAAGAAACTAGGTATGGACAAGGATTATGTCGAGAAAATAAGGATGTTTTCTCAGCTTCATGACATAGGAAAACTCAAAGTTCCTCGAGAGATATTGACAAAACCCGACAAGCTCACCCCGGAGGAGATTGAGATAATGAAAAAACATACGATATACGGCGCGGAATTTTTGGGAGAGCAACCGTGGCTTAAGATGGCGAGAAATGTCGCTTTGTATCATCACGAAAATTGGGATGGAAGTGGTTATCCTTTTGGACTTGAAGGAGAAGCGATACCTATTGAAGCGAGGATAGTGAAAATTGCTGATATATACGATGCTCTCAGATCTGCGAGAAGATACAAATCATCACTTACGCATGAGGAGACCATAGAGATAATACTCAAAGGTGATGGAAGAACAATGCCTGATCACTTTGACCCTCAGATATTGGAAGTTTTCAGAGAGGTTCACCTTAAATTCAACGAAATATTTGAGCTCAACAGGGATTGAGGTGAAAATGTGAGAAAGCTCTACAGGATATTCACCACGATCTATTTTTTGATAATCACCTTTCTCTACACTTCAGTCTACGGTGGATTTGTCCTTCTTTGGGGAAAGATATTGAAAGTTTTCAAAGGAGAGAAGGAGTCTAAAAGGTATGTTCTAAACGAGGTTAAGAAATTTGGAATAAGGGCGTTCTCGTGGCTTATGTCAAAGGTTGAGGTCGAAGGTGTCGAGAACATACCAGACGAAAACGTTTTGGTTGTTGCGAATCATCAAAGTTTGATGGATATACCCCTTATACTGGGATATGTAAAGAGAGGAGGATTTATAGCGAAGAAGGACTTGGAGAAAGTTCCCGGTATATCCTGGTTTATAAAATACATGGGAGGAGTTTTTATAGATAGGAATAATCCCAGACAAATAGCTGCGGAGATAAAGAAAGTTTTAAGGGGAATGAGAGAAGGGGAAACCTATATAGTCTTCCCTGAAGGGACGAGAACAGAGAATGGAAGTGTGCGGGAGTTCAAAAAGGGAAGTCTTATACTCGCTATGAAGACTGGTGTTAAGATTCTTCCTGTCGCAATATGGGGTACGATGTTTTTGGTTCCTAAAGATAGCCTTTTATTCAATCCTGGAAAGGTTTATATGAAAATCCTTCCCCCTGTAGATCCATCAAATTTTCAAAGCGAAGAGGATCTCATAAAATTCGTCAGAGATATGATAGTAAAGGCAGTTGAAGAGCTCAAGAAAAAGGACCTTTCGGAAAGATCCTCAAGATGACGGCCGGGTTCTTGTAATCAAGAAGAAGGTGTGTATAGACTCCAAAGAACGCTGCAAGCGCTGTAAATATAAGATCGTTCCCTTTGAAATTCATTCCCCATCTAGCCCATGAATAAACGATGCCAGCGTAAAAAGCCGCAAAGGTGATTGTGTGGAGGAATCCCCTGTGCTTTAAAAATCTCAAAAGATATCCAAGAATAAATCCACCGATGACCAGAATTGTAAGGTATATAACATCTCCCCAATTTCCGAATTCAAAGTACCTCTCAAGAGGTTTAAAATTCCAAAGGCTCATCAAAAGCATGGCAGGAACGAGTGCTTGGGCGAACCATCTCATTGGGGCTGCCTGTGCATCTATATCTGGAAGATCCCCTCCTATTACGAAAACAGCATAAGCTAGTGTCAAAACTCCAGAGTTTGGCCTGTACGGATCATTTGTTAGCGTTCCTATAACATGATAGATAGCATAGTAAACTGGAAACATCAAAACTGCACCTATTATGTGCCCTTTTAGATTTGGCATTCGATCACTCCTTTATCGATTTGATTATTCCTTCTATTATCGAGTCATCCTCAATTGCAACAGCTGAGATTTCACTTTTTCCGAGCAATTTTCCGAGCTCTTTTTTTGTAAAATCCTCTATCAAAACGACATTTTCAGAAGCTCTTATCTTCAGGTCCATTTTCAATCTGTCAGAGGCATCTTTGGATATCACGACTAATTTTTTCTTTCTGTCTGATCTGAGGTATCCTCTTATCCTTTCCTTACCAAAGGAGAGCTTTTTAGATCTTGCAGCAAAACCCAAAAGGGAATATATTTTCTTTTGATTCAAGATAACACCTCCGTGTAAAAATTTTACTACATGAAGCGTGGCGTGTTATCATACGGTCTGAACAATTTTGCAGGAGGAGGGAAAAGGCATGAAAAGAGTTCCAATAGTCGGTCCAACTTATGAAGAGATGCTTCATCCTTGGAAGATTAACCCCAAAATCAGGAAGAAGGCTATTGAGATGAAGAAGAAAGACCCACTTCACCCAGTAAATCTCTTCAACATAACTTGGTACAACGAGAACGACGAACCTTACTACTTCGTTCTTCCAAAAGAGCTCACTGGAGTTAAAGCGAACATTATAGTTCTCTATGCGAAGGATTTTCCATCTGGAAGTCATAAGGTTGGTGCTACATACTCGGTCCTCATGGAGAAAACCGTTACGGGCGAGGTTGATCCAACGAGGCATACACTTATATGGCCATCTACTGGAAATTACGGAATAGGTGGAGCCTGGGTCAGCTCAAGGATGAACTACGACTCGATAGTCATTCTTCCTGAAGAAATGAGTCAGGAGAGATTTGACACGATAACAGCTTATGGTGCGAGGTATGTCAAGACTCCCGGAGGGGAGGCAAATGTTAGGGAGATATACGAAAAGAGTAAGGAGCTGAAAGCGCAGGATCCTGAAAGGATAAAGATACTCAACCAGTTTTCGGAGTTTGGAAATTACAGGTTCCACTACTATGTCACTGGAAACACCGTTATCGAACTCGTAAAGAAGTACAACATAGGAAACAAAAGAGTGTCTGCGGTTGTTCTCGGAGTCGGGTCTGCAGGTACAATAGCGAGCGGAGACAGGATAAAGCAGGAATTTCCAGAAGCTAAAGTTGTAGCGGTTGAGCCTCTTGAGTGTCCGACACTTGCGTTCAATGGGTATGGAGCTCACGATATACAGGGAATTGGAGACAAGCACGTTACATGGATACACCATGTTTACAACATGGATGCAGTTGTCCTTGTAGATGATATGGATTCGAAGAAGATGCTCCATGTTCTTGTAGACGAGAAAGGTAAAGAGTTCCTGGCTTCCATAATTGGTAAGGATGCTGCCGAGTATCTCTCTGATAAATTCGGAATTTCCGGAGTGGCGAATGTCATAGGTGCGATAAAAGTTGCGAAGTTCTACAACCTTGGAGAGGATGACAATGTGTTCACAGTTGCAACGGACAACATAGATAGATACTGGTCGGTCATAAAGAAGATGGAAGAGCAGTACGGAAAACTGGATTACGCAGAGGCAAAAAGCAGATATGAAAGAATATTCCGCTTCCAGGAGCCGACTTGGATAGTTGAAGGAGATAGGTGGCAGAGAGAGCGCTGGCATAACCTTAAGTACTACACCTGGGTTGAGCAGCAGGGCAAAACTGTGGAAGAGCTCGATTCACAGAGAAGCGAAGAATTCTGGCACAACGAACAAAAAAAGGTGGATGAATACATCGAGCTTTTGGAAGATTACAGAAAGAAACACTGGGACGAGCTTGTCAAACTTTGGGAAGTAGATCTGTAAAAGGAGTAAATTCCTTAAGCCCCCGCTTCTGCGGGGGCTTTTATTTATCGCCTATTTGCTCTTTTGCAAACAAACTTTGAACCTGTATAAAGAAAATTAAATTTCATCCGATATAAGTGATGAGAAAAATTCTAGGGGGCGATGGCTATGAGGATATCTTCCAAGCTTGTCAGTCCTCCGCAAGTATACGCTTTGAGAGTTTTTAAAAAGCATGAAAATATCAGCTTCACTTTGAAAAGTGCTGATATTCATGTCGAGAAATTTAAGCCTTATGGCTTTACAAAGATTGATCTTTCTGTACTGAGCGCAAAAGTAGAAACTAAAAATTTCACTGTAAGAGTATTGGAATTTTCTGAGAGCAAGGCATCTGTTTCGCTTTGGAAAAAGAATATGAATGAATACACCCTGAATAGTTTCATTTCCAAGGAATTTGACTGGATGGCAGGATATGTTTCAAATGAGACCGGCGTAGATAAGAAGACCGTTCTTGAGCTGTTCAGGGATATTCTTGATAAATTCCCCAAGGGATTTGATATATCAGAAGAATACATTGCAAGTGCTTTAAGAAGACTTAATCCATCAATCGATCTAAAGAAAGCTATGAAAATAGCTAAAGACATTAAAGTGTTTTTGGAGAGCATTATAAGCATAATGAAACTTCACAAAAAATCTTCGGAAAATAGGGAAGTCGTAGAGATATTGAAGATGACGCTGAGAAGCTATACTTTTTCAAAAGAGAAGGAAGTCGTTGATGAAAGGTTGGAAAAACTGGCTTAACTCATCGTTTGTTCTTCGGATTCAAAACAGCTTGCGTTGAGAGATATTCCGCGATAATCCTATTTGATGTTTGTTTTTCTATGGTATCAGATCAATTTGCGTTAAGAATTCTCCCAGAAAAAATATTCCCAGAACTATCAGAACGAACACGGAATTCAAAGCGGTAGCTTCCAAGAAATGTCTTGAGCTCATCAACCTATAAACCGCGGAGGAGAATGTGAGAAATTTTCCACCTGAGAGTATGAGAACGCCGGCAAGTTCACTCAGAGATATGGCAATCGATAGGGTGAACACCCTTATCATAGCCGGGAATATCATTGGAAAATCGACGAAAAAGAATGTTTGAATTTTGTTCGCCCCATCAATTTCAGCAGCTTCTTCGATATATCTTGGAACTGTCATCCAGCCGCTTTCCATTATTCTGTGGGACATCGGAAGCGCTATAGATGCATGGAGTATGACGAGTGATATAGGTGACAGGTCTTCTGTAAGAAATTTTATCAAGACTGAAAGATAAGCGAAGGCAAGTACGGCAGTTGAAACTGCGGTTGGTATCGAGGAGAAAATTCCACTCAGAATTCTTCCGCGCGAAGAGGCTCTTCCAGAGCTTGTAGATACTACCGTTGATATTAGAGCCGCTGGGATTGCTATTGAGAAGCTCCAAAACGCTATACTGAAAAATCCCATTCCCAGGAAATCCCATCCTCTCTCAAAGAGAAGCTTGAAGGCGTTTTGATTTGCAAGTCCATATAGTAAAGATGAAAGCATCGGAAGGAGGATTCCAGATAGAAACACGAAAGCCAAAATGGAGGATAAAGCTCCCTTTTCCTTGAATTTAGGATATCCAGATGGAAAATCTCTATTCTTGAGAATGGCTGCTGCTGTAGCTGCCGTGGCTACTATGAGCATCTGAACAAGTGTGAGAGTTGATGCACCTCTGAAATCGAGCATAGATACCTTGGAATATATCTCAACTTCAAGGGTTCTATATCTGAATCCTCCTATCGTCATTACCACGGCAAAGGATGTGAAGGAATACAGGAATGCCATTAGGTAAGACGATATGAGAGAAGGGATTAGAATTGGGACCTCAACAGAGCGAAATATTCTCCACGGAGTCGCTCCATCGATTTCAGCTGCTTCGATGATTTCTCCAGATAATTTCTCCCAGCTTGTTCCGGTTATGTAAAGAACCACTGGGATGTTGTAAAATGCATGTCCTATTACCACCGCCAGGAATGTGTAGAGTATGTTGATATGAATTCCAAATGGATTGAGAATTTGATTTAGTATACCGTTTTTTCCAAAGACTATTAGAAATCCAAGTGCCATAGAGACTCCTGGAAAGATGAAGGAGACCTTGGATATGGAATGAATGATACTCCTTAGAAACGGGGTAATTTTTCTTCGTGATAGAAAATACGATATCGCGATTCCGCCGATCAAAGCGACCGCCGCTGAGACGGCCGCTTGAAAGATGTTCATCAGTATAAGAGAAGTGTATTTGGATATTTCAAAGCTGGGTGGGAACGATGCGAGCAAAAAAACTAAGGGAAAAATTACAAATATGGATACGAACACCATCACATTCCAAGCGCCTCTTCCCATTCGCTGATCCATTTATCCAAGTTTTTTGATACCTCCTTTGGATCCAGCTCAAGCATTTTTTCAACCTTTGGAACATATTTCTGAAAGACTTCCGGGAGTTTTACATCTGTCACTGGAAACATCCACTGCCTCAGCGGAATTTTTTCTTGAACATAATCAGAAAGCATCAGCTCAATGAATCTCTTTGCGAGTTCAAGCTTTTTTGTGTACTTCACTATGCCGACATATTCTATCTGAACAAACATCCCCTCTTTCATGACAGTTGGAAGAAATTTCGCACTCTTGTAGTAGTAATAGCTGTATGCTCCGTCCGTCAGGTAGCTCACCATTATATCCGCTTCCCCTCTCTCAAGCATTTCAAAAGCTTCATCCCATCCGGAGGTTATTGTGAGCAAATTTTCTTTGAGTTTTTTCCAATAATCTGTGAATTTTTCTCCGTAAACTGCCACTGTCCATAAAAGGAATGAGAGACCAGTGCTTGAAGTTCTCGGATCTTCCACAACTATTTTTCTTTTGAATCTCGGATCGAGAAGATCTTTAAAACTCTTTGGAGGGTTCTTCACAGTTTCCGTGTTATAAACGATCGCTATAGATCCGTAATCAAACGGAGTTGCTAAATATTCCTTCGGTCTGAGAGTTTCTTTTATCTTTGTGTAATTAACCGGTTTGTATTTCATCAATATACCGTATTTTTCTGCTTTCAAAAGAAGATTCTGATCCAAACCAAGAATAATATCTGCTTTTGTTTTTTCACCTTCGATTATCAATCTTGAGAGAGCCTTTCCGGCATCTCCAAAGGATACGAAACTCACTTTTTCGCCATAGAGGCTCTCGAAGATTGGTGCTATGTCTTTGGCAAGTCCTGACACCATACTGTCATAGGTGTAGACAACTAAATTTGAAAACGATAAAACTGTGGCAAGTATCAAAATAATCACTAATCTCTTCACGAGTATCCCTCCTTCTTTAAAGAAATTCCCCGCCGGCGATGGCGGGGATGTTGTCTTCCGCTTCCCTGCGCCGGCATTATCCGGATCAGGTTCGAGGGGTCGAGGGTTTCCACCCTCCTCTCAGCCCCGGACTAGGAGCTCCCCCGCGGCCTATTGATTTTTTCCAATTTTACCATACCTTTCTTCCAGTTGGAGGCATCTCTCCTCTCTCCACTTTTCTCGCCATTTCGTAGAGCCACTCGTCAGCTGAGAATATAAGCACTTTCGAATCTGCTTTTGGATCGTTTACGGATATTCCCTTCCCAAATGGATTTAAAATGACTATTGCCCTCTTGAGAGCTTCTTTTCTGACATTTTCAAAATCCAGATTTTTAAAGCTTTTCCAGTTGAGAGATATTTCTTTTCCTTCTATTGGACCGTCTTTTGAGTAGAAAAATCCGTCGTATCCTAAAGCTTTCAAAGAGTCGGCTTTTGCAGTGCTTTCTACGAAAACGGGATAAGTAGCTTTAGATTCCACTAAAGCTTTTACGACATTTTCATCTATCTTCCCTCTGCCGTCTATGATTGGCAGAATCCCGGCGTTTGAGAATCCTTCAGCCATAAGCTGGATTATTCTTGCCGTTATGTAAGGAGAGGTTGAAAACCTCTTAAGAGGATCTTCATCATCTCTGCTCAGAGTATCCAGAGTTCCGAAGATTATTGCATCTATTCCCATTTTTTTCATCTCAATTCCAACAGCTTCGGCTACATCTTTTGCTATATTCATGTTCCCGTTTACCCCCAATGTTAAATCAGAGACATCTCTCATGAGCCTTCTGAGCGGTACATCCAAGACTACATAGCCTTCTTTGTAGAGTATTGGCTTGTAGTCAAGAACGGTCCAGCTTAAGGAAAGGCTTGATAGAACCAGAGAGAATACCAAAAACGACCTCAGCCACACCGTCTTCATTGTTGCTGAGTGTAATATAGTCGGAGGCTTCAAGAACAGCCTTTGTGGCGTTTTTAACCGCGACACCAAAACCCACCTCCTTTATCATATCAACATCGTTGTCGTTGTCACCAAATGCTATAGTCTCTTCAAGGTCAAAACCGAGCTTTTCTGATAGCACTTTGAGTGCGAAAGCTTTGCTGACATCTTTCGGTACGAAGTCGAGATAGTTGGGAAAAGACTTGAAAATCTTCAGATTTTTGAAAACTCTTCTCAGCTCGTCTCTGATCCTGTTGAGGATCTCAGGATCGGATATCGAGAGTATCTTCGTTGAGCCGTACTTTGAAACAACTTTTACAAGATCATTCACAACCGTGTAGTTTACTCCGGAATGTTTTGCATAAGCGCGTACTTCTTCGTTGTCCTCTTCTGATATCAAATTGTCATTGACATAGGCTTGTCTATGAACTTTTCTATTTCTGAGCTCGATTATCACTTTTCTGGAGGTTTCTGGATCTATCTTTCGCTCGAATACAATACCTTCTTCCGGTATGTAGACCATAGCACCGTTGTAAGCTATTGTTATGAATTCTCTTCCAAAGTTCTCTCTTGAGAACTTGAGTATGGATTTGAGCATTCTTCCGCTTGCAAATACAACTATATTATTTTTCGATGCTTCGATTACAGCTTCTTTGTTTCTGTTGCTGAGCTTTTCTTCATCATTTAAAAGTGTTCCATCTAGGTCGAAGACGAAGACCACTTCACCACCTCCGGGAGAGATTGAATATGGCTTCATACTCTGTGATTATATCCTCTCTTTTTGTGATAAACACAATTTCAAAATTTTTTCTGAAAGCGCTCTCTGTTATGTTCGCAGACCCAGTTATAAGATATTTTCCATCGACTATTATGAATTTGTGATGGAGAGTTCTCTCTTTAAAGATTTTCACATCGAAACCACTTAAGTTCTCCCTGAGTATCCAGTCTTTGTTCCAGTCGTCAAGATTCATTTTGATATCGATTCCTTTAGATGACAGATATTTCAGCGCTCCAAATATGTTCATATCTGTGAAAGCATAAGCAGAGATCAATACATACCTCTTTGCTTTGTCGAGTATCTTCATGTATGTCGGTTCAAGATCAGTGTATGGGGAAATGTAGAACTCTCCAATCCCAATGCATTTCCACATCTTTGGTGGGGTTTGATTTTTCCAAAGAGTATCCATCACATTTGAGAAGTACTTCATCGGGCATTCTTCGGTGAAAATTATCGCGTTGTTGAAATCTTCAAAGAGGGAAGAGTCTGTGAAGTTCATTGATCCAAAAATTATGGCATCATCCAAAATTGCGAATTTTGCGTGAAGAAGTCCGGGAGAATTGTCCAATTTCTGGGTTATTTTCGATGGGTACTCGGAAATCGCCCAGTGAGGTTTTTTCATGAGAACTCTTTCAGCTTCTCCATTAAAAGAGAGGGCAACAAGAGATGCCCTCTTTGATTCGGATATCATTTTTAATATCTCTTCTCCAAGGGTTCCATATTCACTCGATATAACGCTAAGAGAAAAGGCAAAGATCGGTATCAAAAGAATGGCTGCTAATTCTCTCATCCAAGGAGTCTTAAAACGGCGGCGTTGTTTGTGTTGGATTGTGCCAATATACCTGTTGTGAAGTTTGACAGAAGCATAAGGCGCGTCTGCTGCATAATTCCCTGAGCCATGTCAAAGCCAGCTATCGTGTCGTAAGATCTGGTTAGATTAAGCATTGCTTTTGCTGCGTTTTTGAGCCCGGATTCCAATCTGTTTATGTATGCTCCAACATTTGATCGCGCTTCGGATACCTGGTTAATCATTTGATCGAGAGCTTCAACAGCTTGGTTTGCGCCTTGAGCTGTTGATATATTCAAGTCGTTTAAGTTTACTTCCTCATCGTTGATATTTGCTTTCAAGTTCTCTGGATTGAGGTTTGGTATTTCAACTTCAAGCGTTTCTCCCTCATTCGCCCCGATTTGAAATTCACCTTTGTACCCTTCAAGAACATTCTGTCCATTGTACTGAGTATTTTTAACCGTCTGAGCTATTCCCTGCCTAAGTTGATCAAATTCTTCTTGAAGAGCGGCTCTATCTGCATCAGTTAAAGTACCGTTAGATGCTTGCAAAGCTAACTCTCTCATTCTTTGAAGAGCGTCTTGAATGCTGGTCATGCCACCTTCTGCTGTGCTCAAAAGGTTGATTCCGTATTGGGCACTTTCCATAGCTTTGGTATATCCTTCCATTTGCGCCCTGAGCTTGTTGGCCACAGCTAGTCCGGCAACATCAAACCCCGCCCTGGGAATCCTTTGGGCAGTCAAGAGTTGCTCCATCACCCTGAACATCGATGTATTTATTCGGTTCAAATTTGTCCAAGCCCACATACCACCTATATTGTTGTTTATTCTCATATCGTCACCTCCCTTCCCTGGGGGTCTCGTTTAGATTATACCCTAATTGAATTTGACATAGAAAATCGATGTGAGTTCAGCGAAAAGTTGGTGTAAAATACAACGCATGATGAAAAAACATAAGACAAGATACGAGAATTTAGGAAGTTATATATTCAGGGAAATCGTAATAGTAGTGGGGATTTTAGGAGCTGCAATATTGTCCTTTATGGTTCCTGTAAACGCAACCATAGCTTACAAGATGACCGGAAAAGTTTCTTCAGCTATCGAAGATCTTGTCAAATCAAATGTAGCGGCATACCTTCAGGCTCTTAACGGATATGAAGAGGTGATAGAAGATTATCTGAAATCCGCGCTGAGAGAGATTCCCACCCTTTATCGTATGAACATCCTAAGAAGAGCTGTTGATATCGAGAGTTTGAGAATCATACTTGGCGGTGAACATACCCTTGGGTGTGATATGTATGTCTTTGACATGAAGGGGAGGATTTTGTTTGCGACATCTCAAGTCACTCTAAATATAGATGATTACACTTTGAAAATTTTAAAGAGTTTAAAACCTGGAGAAATAGTCTTTGAGAGAGTGGAAAGCATAGTGAATTACAAAGGAAAGAAGGCATTTGTGAAAAGCGGCTACATAAAGATATCCGATGAAGAAGCCGCTGCCATACAGGTATATGTTGCCTGGAGTGGGATGAAAAGTTTCGTGGATTCCATTTCGAAAATTCCAAGCAAGTACAAATTTGTAAAGAGCATAGGAGTTTATGATTACGATCTAAAGCCTTTCGGAGATACATTTACCCCGCTATCTGAAAAAGAACGAGAACTTGCAAGAAAGGCGATCGAAAGCGGATCTAAAATATATTGGAGAAGATTCACAAAAACCTTTTTTGTAGATCCGATATACATTCCAGAGAGGCCGGGAACTTTTTCAAAACCCTTTGTGATGATTTTGTCAACAGATTTCACAACATTTAGGAATGCTCTATTCACAAATTCTGTGGTGTTTTTGATAATACTTTTCATTTCAACGAAAATACTTTCCTTTGAGATAAGGGAAATCACAAAGAGAGTAAATAGTGCAATACGCAGTTTGCTCGATGCTGTAAATGAATTTAGGGAGAAAAAAGTCTTTCTAGATACAAAAGAGATTGACGACGCTGGAATTGTAGAATTTCGCGAATTGATTGTCCATTTCTATGAGATGGCGCAGGACATAACAGCCTATGTGGAAATGCTTGAAGCTTCAGAACAAGAGCTAGAGAAAGCATATCAAGAAGTGGAGAAAGCATACACAGAACTAGAAGAAGCACATCTGTTATTTGCACAAGAGCTATCAATGATAGCAGAGGGATACGATGAAATAACGGGCAATCACATATACAGAGTAGGGGAACTCTCGGCATTCATAGCGGAAAAGCTTGGACTTGGGGAATCATTTGTAAATGAGATAAGGTACTATGCTAGGCTACATGACATAGGAAAGCTTCTCGTTCCACAAGAGATACTGAACACACCGGGGAAGTTAACAGAAGAGGAATTTGAGATAATGAAGAAACACACGCTATATGGG
>WGAO01000054.1 GCA_015489065.1 Thermotogaceae bacterium
GATGTGTATAAGAGACAGGTCTCAGAGAGTCCTGTTTGGTCTTTTAAAACATCTCCCCACGGGTTTGTCAAATGGAAATTGAAAATGGATGGAAATGTGAATTCGATAACCGTTGGAAAAGATGAAACTATTTATGTGAGCGTTGGAGACAAGCTTTATGCCATCAATCCTGATGGGACAGTGAAGTGGAAGATCAAATTCGATGACGTGATTCGCTCGGGTCCAACCATTGGAAAAGACGAAACTATTTGTGTAAAAGTCGGCGATGAAATCCACGTGATCGATCCCGATGGAAGTGTGAAACTGAAAACCAAAGTCCACTCGCCACCATCGCACACTCTACCCACCGCAAGTGATGGAACGGTTTACAAAGACGCTGGCGATGAGATATACGCGATCGATCCCAACGGATGTGTCAAATGGAGTTTCAAAGTTGAAGGGGTAATTTCCACAAATATAGCCATCGGAAAAGATGGAACAGTTTATGTCGGATCTTTCAACGACGATTGGAAAAGTTCCAAATACGGCGGATATTTCTACGCCATAAATCCTGATGGGTCTCTAAAGTGGTCTTATGAGACGAGAATAAATATGGTATATCGATATTTAAAGGTTGCTATTGGTGATGATGGAACGATATATGTGGTTGCAAGTAATGAGTTTTTTTATAGAGAGGAAACCTACGCTTTCAGCCCTGACGGAACCGTTAAATGGAGAAAGTACGGTGATCTTTTACTTTCTAATCCGATCATTGAAAAAGATGGAACGTTCTATTCGATATTTGAAGGGGTACTTTACGTAATTAGCGCTAATGGAAAGATCAGCTGGAGTTTCGGATATGACATTGACATTGTTGTCACTGCTAAGAGTTTATCAGATGCTTGCTATATTCCCGGTGATTTCGTGAAAGACTCTCTTGTGATAGGAGAAGATGGAACCATTTATGTCAGAGTTGTGTGTTTGGGCGAGGATATCCCCAGTGATTACCTATACGCCGTCAACTCTGACGGATCTGTTAAATGGAAATTCAAAACCGATGGTAAGATAACTTCGAGACCTGTGCTTAGAAAAGACGGAGCGATTTATGTGATAGCTGGTAACAGACTTTATGCTTTAAATCTGGACGGGTCCGTGAAATTGAACATCAGGATTCATGGCAAAATAAGCTCAGAACCTGTGACTTCAGAAGACGGAACCATCTACTTTGCTTCTGGAGAATATATCTACGCCATATCGAGTCCAAATGTCAAAGGTAGTCGCTGAAATTCTCATTCTCGCTCAGAAGATTCTGAAAGAGAGTTTGTTTTGGTCAAAAAAGCCGACCCTAAGGGTCGGCTCAGGATTTCCAGCCAAGTGATCCAGGAAAATGGCAAGACACAAAGTGACCGGGCTTAACTTCAACCAATTGCGGTTCCTTCTCAGAACAAATTTCCTTTGCCACCGGACACCTCGTATGGAAGCGGCAGCCCTTCGGAGGATTTATAGGACTTGGAACATCTCCCTGAAGGATTATCCTCCTTTTGTTCCTCTTATCCGGATCGGGAACTGGTATAGCGCTCATAAGAGCTACGGTGTAAGGGTGAAGGGGATTCTCAAAGAGCTCTTTCTTTGAAGCCAATTCCACTATTTTCCCTAAGTACATAACCGCTATTCTGTCACTGACATGTTTTACCACGGAAAGATCGTGTGATATGAATATGTATGTGAGTTTATGTCTCTCTTGAAGCTCTTCCATAAGATTTATTATTTGGGATCTTATTGAAACATCGAGCGCTGCTACCGCCTCATCCGCTATGACAACCTTTGGCTGAAGTGCGAGCGCCCTCGCTATTCCTATCCTTTGACGCTGACCACCAGAGAACTCGTGAGGAAATCTGTACATGTGCTCCGGGATTATTCCAACTCCTGAAAGAAGCTCGGAAACCTTCCTAACAACTTCTTCTCCTCTAGCTAATCCATGAGCCTTTATTCCTTCAGCAACGATGTTCTTTACCCTCATCCTTGGATCTAAAGAGCTATAGGGATCCTGAAATATTATCTGAACATTTCTTCTGAACGCTTTCCTCTTCTCTTGCATGTTTGAGATGAGATATCTGTAAAGACCGGACTTTCCCCCATTTAGAAACATTTCATAGTACTTTTTATCGACTCCATTTAGCTCTTCAAGAGCTCTTTCTTTTTTCTCTCTGTAAAGTCTTTCAAACCTATCCAGATAGGTCTTCTTTATATAGCTTTTAGCTTTCAACATCGGCATGAAATAATATGTGGTGTCCTCATCTTCTACGATTATTCTTCCAGATGTCGGTTCGTAAAGTCTCAAAAGAGTCATCCCAACGGTGGTCTTACCACATCCAGATTCTCCAACGAGTCCAAGAGTCTCGCCTTCATAAACCTCGAAAGATACTCCGTCGACAGCTTTTACCCATCCCACCGTTCTTTTGAAAACACCTGCTTTTATTGGAAAGTGCTTGACTAAATTCTCGACTTTGAGCACCGTTCTTTTCTCCATTTACTTCACCTCCAAGCCCTCAAGCTTCTTCCAGAAGAAGCAACGGCTGTAGTGGTCCGGGAGAACCTCAACCATCTCAGGTTCCTCTTCTTTGCATCTGTCTTCTGCGAATTCACATCTTGGATGGAATCTACATCCACTTGGAAAATTCAGAGGATCTGGAACGGTTCCAGGAATACTTTTAAGCTTCTCTTGTTCAACATCTAGTCTGGGAATCGACGATAGAAGTCCATATGTATATGGATGCCTTGGTTTTTTGAATATTTCGTGAACTTCTCCATATTCAACAACGTGCCCCGCATACATAACGGCAACTCTATCGGCTATCTCAGCTATCACTCCCATGTCGTGAGTTATCATTATAAGAGCCATTCCGTACTCTTCCTGAAGCTCCTTCATCAGATCCAATATTTGTGCCTGTATGGTGACATCCAGAGCAGTTGTTGGTTCATCAGCTATCAATATTGAAGGTCTGCATGAGAGCGCCATAGCTATCATAGCTCTCTGTCTCATACCACCTGAAAGTTGATGGGGATACTGATCAACCCTTTTCTCAGGCTCAGGTATCCCAACCTTTCTCAGAAGATCTATCGCCATCTCCCTCGCCTTTTTCTCATCGACTCCTTGATGGAGTATTATCGCCTCCATTATCTGGTCTCCTATCGTGTAAACCGGATTCAATGCAACCATTGGCTCTTGAAATATCATAGCTATCTCATTTCCTCTGATCTTTCTCATCTCGTTCTCTGAAAGTTTCAGAAGATCTCTACCTTTAAATATTATTTCTCCGCTCTCTATCCTCCCACGCTCGTCAAGAAGTCTCATTATAGAAAGAGAAGTAACGCTCTTTCCAGATCCAGATTCTCCAACTATTCCGAGAGTCTCGCCCGGATAAAGCTCGAACGATACCCCATCGACTGCTTTAACAACGCCATCTTCTGTGTAAAAGTAAGTCTTCAAATTTTTTACCTGCAGTATAGGTTCTCTATCTCCCACACTCATCACCCTCTCAATCTTGGATCGAATGTATCCCTCAACGCATCACCGAGCAAGTTCCAAGCCAGGACAAAGAGCACCATTGCAATTCCGGGATAGGTGAGAGCGAACCAGTACTTGAAAGCCTCGCCTTGAGCTCCCAATATCCAATCTCTCGAATAGTTGAGTATAGATCCCCAGTCGGCATATCCGGTGGGAGCACCGAGGCCCAAAAACGACAGAGCTGCAGCGGTTATCACAAGCGATCCCATTCTCATTGAAGCCTGTATTACAACGGGAAAGATCGTGTTCGGTATGACATGTCTCATAATTATCAGAAAATCCCTGACGCCCAAAGCCTTCGCGGCCAGTATGTATTGCTCTTCTTTTACCTGAAGAATATTTCCTCTTATGAGCCTCGCTGTTCCCATCCACCCGAAGACGATCATCGCTATCATAACTTTGTCAAGACCAGTCCCCAAAAAAGTTGTGAGGACTATCGCTGCCACCAAGAAAGGTATGGAGAGGAATACATCAGTTATCCTCATAAGGAGCTCGTCTATCCATCCTCCGTAATATCCAGCTATCGATCCCACTATGAGACCTATAAGTGTTCCGAAGAATGTCACTATCAAACCTATTCTGAAAGCCGTTCTCGTTCCCCAAACGATTCCGTACATTATATCCCTTCCGTCTATCATCCCGAAGGGGTGATAATCTATCGTTCTTATCGGATCACGCTTTATGTATCCCTTATCCTTAAACCATTTGTAAACATCTCCATTTATCTTAAAGAGTTTTGCAGCAGCCACTTCTAAATCTTTCAGGCTCAGGTATTTCGATGCGTTGAGTATTATCTTTACAAGATCCCCCTTACTCATGTTTTCAGGTTTGAAAGACTTCAAGAATTTTGCAAAATTCTGATCTATCTCAGCGGCTTTTGAGCACACCAGAACAAAATCCTCAGACATGTAAGAATTTATCAGGCTCTTCGGATCGGATAATCCCGACTTTTTAAGCTTTGGAATCATTTTCAGGAGTTCCTTCTTGACTTCGGATTTGATCTTGTAGGATTTCGAATAAGCCTCGCACAGATGCCCAGCTTCCACCCTGCTCAAGATATGCTCAACGACTGGTATTAAGTCTTCTTTTTTTGATTTATATATCTGCTTTTTCATAGCCTTGATTATGAAAGACTTTATTGCATCAGATCTGGAACTTGGCGGTATCGGCTCAGCTTTCCATGTTATCTTAGGCATTATATACGGATTCGATATCTTTCTCGATGGATCCATCGGATTTATCGGAGGCGCTATATAAGGTGCGAATGCAGCCACCAATGTGAACATCACCAGTATGCTTATCCCTATTATTGACGATGGATTTCGCATGAATCTTCTCAGAGTTCTCTTCGTCTCCTGTCTCATCTATCTCACCTCACCCAAGCCTTATCCTTGGATCTATGACTGCGTAGAGAACATCTATTACCAGATTTCCCAAAACGAGTATCGTTGAGTAAAAGAGAGCGCTCCCCATTATTGCAGCATAGTCGAGCTGTGTTGCAGCACTAGCCGTGAACCTTCCAAGACCTGTTCTGTTGAATATAACTTCAACTATGACCGTTCCGGCAAAGAGATTTATAACCATAGCTCCTCCAACTGTCGTAACTGGAATAAGAGCGTTTCTCTTGGCGTGCTTGTTTATAACAACCCTTTCATCGAGTCCCTTGGCTCTTGCAGTCCTTATGTATTCCTTGTTCAAAACTTCGAGCATGCTTGATCTCGTTATTCTCAAGAGATAAGCCCACCAAAGCCAGGATATAGTCATTATCGGCCCAATTAGGTGTCTTAAATCATCCCAGAATATGTCAAGTCTCCCGTTTAAAAGAGAGTCTATTGTGAGTATATGCGTATAGTGATGAAATTGAGAGCTTCTCACAACCTCGTCAGCCCAGAGACTCAAATTTCCGGGTGGCAACCATCCAAGCCAGCTGTAGAAAACCATTAGAACAAAAAGGCCGAAAACAAAGTCCGGGAAAGACCAGCCCACTACGGCAAATATTCTTATTGCATGGTCTATGAATTTATCACGGTGGACGGCGGCTATCATACCAAGCCATATGCCCACTCCAACCACCGGAAAGATCGCATAAATAGCCAACTCTGCCGTGTACGGAATCCTCTGAAGAAGGGCGTCTTTGACGGGCATCTTTCCGACAACAGACCATCCCAGATCTCCGTGAAGGACCCCGTTGAGCCATTTCGCGTATCTGACCACCATCGGATCGTTCAAACCATACTTCTCTTTCAACGCCTCAAGTTCTTCTTCTGTAAGCTTATCGAAGGTGTTTGGATCAACATACGCTGCCAGGAGTTTATCCGGACCGAGAAGCTGCATCATCCCGAATATTATCAGGGTTATTCCGAAGAGTATAAGAGGAAGGAGGAGCAATCTCCTTATAATGTAAGCAGTCAACTTCTTTCACCTCCAGATTTTCAACTCACCGGCGAGGATTTTACTACACACTTATTCCACAATCTACAAGTTTTACATCTATGATTTTTCCACTCTTTAGAACGACTATCTCTCCATTCTTTAGCTCCCTGCCTTCACCCTCTGACGATATCACAATTACGCCTTCTTCTTCCTTCAGAAAGAGCGTATAGTAGTCGCATTGTTTCCAGCAACATCTCATCGCGGTTATTACATTTCCGTCAGATAGAAAGAGCGTTGTAGAAGTGGCTTCACGAAATTTCTTTGGAATGTCCTCTAGATCCCCTTGTAGTAATTGCTTAATGATGAGTTCTGTATCAACCCCTATTCTCAAACTTTCTTTCTCAGCGACTTTCACGGATCCGTTGTGAGATAGGGCGAAGATTTTCTCACCTTTTAAGAAAAGAAACGGGTGAACAGACAAAATACCTTTGGTTGTACCGGGTGAGGCTTTTCTGGCGTGGATTATACAATTTGAGGCGAGAAAATTGGGAACTTCATCCTCGAATATCGGCCTTGTACTTCTGTTATAAAAAACATTACCCAGAGAATCTCTGCAGAAGAATCCCCACCCATCCGGGTGGGGAGATTTCTTTCCTTCTCGTGCCATTTTCCGGAGCTTGTATATGAAACGCGAAACTTCCACATCCTTTTCAGATGAAAACGCTATCATTCTGCACATTATCTACCTACCACTCCCAGTCTATCTATGACTCTTCCTATCATGTCGTCAACAGCTGTCAATACCCTTGCAGACGCATTGAAAGCATGCTGATACTTTATCATGTTCGACATCTCCTCATCCAAAGATACTCCTTTAACTCTTTCCCTTTCGTTGTCTATCTCCTTTCTCAATATCTCGTTATTCACCTTCATTTTTTTCGCCATTTCTCCTTCAACACCCATCTCCGCCACCACGGATCCGAAATACTCTCCAAATGACACTTTTCCGTCATCTAAATACCTTTCGTTCCGTGTTTTTGAAAGCATCATAAGGATATCTGTATTCGCTCTCCCCCTCGGAACTATCTTCGCAGCGTGCCAGTTATCATTTTCAACAACTTTTCCCATATCGAGCGCTATATTCTCAGGGCTATAAGACACGGTTGAGGACACATCTAGTTGTTTTGTAACACCTATCGGTTCACCAACACTTGGTTTGTCAAAGGTTAAAAAGTCCGCCACATTTAGTCTATTTCTTATATCACTGTAAGAGTCCGTGGAAGATATGAGCTGATAAAGCTCATCGTTTTCATCAAATGTTGAATCAGAGTTTGCATCCCAGCTTATCTTAAAATTATCCGGATCTGAGTCGCTATCTATCAGCCCGACCGCTTCAAAAAAAGCTTTCGGCCCTCTTATTGGAACATTCCTAAGATCTAAATTCCTAGATCTCGTTCCTCTGAGAACAAGTCTGCCATGTGGAGTTATATCCGCATTCACACCCACTCCTGATTCGTTTATCTTTTTCGCAATATCCCAGATGGTGTCCGTTGTAGGATCTATGTGAACTGGTGTCTCACCAAAAAATATGTCAAACCCCTTCTCTTTAACCTGTTGATCCACTCCAGAATCTCCCAGATTGAAAACATTTTCAAGAGTCGCCTTCTTATCGAGAACAACAAAAGGTTTCATCTCGGAATTAGATAACGTGAAAAATCCTCCCGGATCGTGAATAGTAAACGATCTTGAATCGAAGTTGAGCTCTTTGTTTGGAATCAGAACGAGTTGTTTTTTTCCTCCAAAATCCACAACATGGGCTCTTATTCTCGAAAGCTGGGAGTTTATCTGAGACGCAACATCAGAAAGAGTGCTCGACGAATTGAGATTGAGAGTCAAGTATTCCCATCTGCTGCTCCCATCCGCTAGTTTTTCCTCTATACTTATCTTATAAGTTTTAGTTCCAGATTTTGGGAGAGCCGAACTTATGTCATTTATCACCATAAAATTCCTCGTTGTCGTTGGAAGTCCCATATTCTTGAGGACACTACCGTTAAAATCTATAACGATGTCGTTGTTGAAAGAAGAAGCTGTATCTTCAAGGTAAAGTCTGCTTTTCTCAATACCAAAAGCTGGTGAATGATTTTCAACTTTTATCGCAACATCCGGAAGAAGATCTCCAGAGTCAACTAGGTCACCAATGGTTTCCCCAGCAGATATATCTCTCTCGAAGAAATTTCCATCTCTGAACAATATGAGCTTTCCATCAGATAAGAAAGGAGTTGACCTTATAGTGCTTTCATCGGTTCCGTTCATACCCGTTACATATTTAACAGGTCCACCCTCCATTTTTCTGTATCCCGCTACCCTGAAGATTGCCGGATCAGAACTTGTAGAGCTTATCGGCTTGAAAAAATTTATATTCGTAACGCCATCTGCAGTGAATCCCTCTGAATGAATCATATTGAACACATCTGTCAGATAAAGAGCGAATTCATCGAGTCTGTTCATGTATTTCACTATACCTTTGTCCCTAAGATCAATCAGAGCTTTGAGTTTTCCGTCGTTTATCCTGAGTTTTGAGTTTCCTATAAAAAGTTCGTAATATCCTTTTCCGTATGGCCTCTCAAGAGCTTTTACAAGTCTGTAATCACTGCCGTTGACTACCAGCTGATCACCTATTCTTATGAATATAGTGCCATCATCACCGTATTTGTAGTGAACATCAACGAGTTTGGAGAGTTCATCAAGTAGCAGATCTCTCTTATCCAAAAGATCATTCGGTGGAGATTTGAGGAGTTTTCCAACCCTTATCTGAGTGTTCATATCGGCTATCTGTTTTATTATGGAATTTATCTTATCAACTCTCTGTTTTATCTCGTCGTTTATATCATCTCTGAGTCTGTCAAGCCTGCTGTAAAGATCTTTTACATTCTTTGCAAGCTCTTCAGCCCTTGACACAAGCTCTTGCTTAGCGGCAACATTCGTTGGATCTGTTATGACCTCTTCAACACCAGACCAGAACATATCGTAGAGGTATCTTATTCCACTCTTTCCAGGCTCTCCAAAGAGCTGTTCCATGAAGTGAACATTTGAGAGAAGTGTATCCCAAAAATTGTACTTGTTGTTGACTTTCCTGTACTGCACATCCAAGAATTCATCCCTGACTCTCCGTATGCTCTTTACTTTAGAACCCATACCAAGCCTGAGTGGCGTTGAAGGTTGAGTAAGTGTTGGAGTTGGAAGTGACGGCATAGAGACTATATCAGGCCTCTCCCTAGAATATCCAGGAGTGCTCGCATTGGCAACATTGTGAGCGGTGACATCCATCGCTATTTTGTGGGTGTAAACACCAAGGAGCGATGTGTTCAGCAGCGCAAAGAGAGTCAGATCAGCCATTCAGTTCACCCCACATCTGCTGAGACTTTTTCAGATATCTTTTTGCTCCTCTCCAATTCCTCCTTGACAAGATGTCTTATACCATATCCGCTGTTTTCCATGATTATCTGCTTGGCTTTGTTGTTTTTTGTGTTGATGATTATCGGAGCCATGAGATTTATGGTCATGTTCTCTGGGTTCTCATGAGGTATAACGAGTATCGCCCACACCTGAACATCTTCCTTGCTCTCTATACCTAGATCTTCCATCGCGTCTTTCGGTATGTCCACAGTGTAATCTATCCTGATGATCCACGGATTTATCACAGGGAGAGCCACGCTTTCATCTTCCACTGAAACAAGCCACATTATCGGATCCGATCCGTTAGACACTATTACGAATTTTCTCAAATGTTCAAGTCCAGGCATTCCTTCTTCAAAAGTTATCAGCTTATCTCTATCAACCTCTATCTCTCCTAATTTCGTCTTAATCTTCACAGCTTATCACCTCACACAAAATCGACGAGGGTCTTCTGAAGGACCATCGCCCCTGATTTCAAACCAGCTTGAAGAACTGCATTCTGCATAGACAATTTCGTCACCACTTCCGTCAGATCGGCATCTTGCTCCTTGGACAAATATTCTGTGAAGAAATAGTTCAAATCCCCTATCCTCTTCCCCATAAGTTCCAATGTTCTGCTCATAGCACCTATTTTTGCAAAGCTTTCCATTGACCTTTTCTCGAGATACGATACATCTCTAAGTCCCACATTGGATATGTAAGTTTCAACATCACTATCGTTATTTCTAAGCTTATTTATAACATTCTTCATAACCTGAAAGACATTTTCTCCGGAATCTGTTCGGAATATGTCATTCACCGTTAGTCCATATTTAAACTTCATCCCCAAAATATCCAAGCTTCTGCTCTCATCAGCTTCGCGAGGAAGAACTATCTCCCAATCACCATTGACCTTCTGAACGGGAGGCTGGTCTGTCTTAACGCCTGCGAATATGTACTCTCCCCCAACCTGGGTGTTAGCTATCGATGCAAGGTGATCCATCATACCTTCAAGCTCATCTGCTATCGCGTTTCTTTCATCTTTGGAGTTAGTACCGTTGGCAGCTTCGACCAGAAGCTCCCTCATTCTCTGATATATGGCAGATATCTCCTGTGATATGGAATCGTAGGAATTTATCACATTTGACACATGATCGACATTTCTCTTGTACTGCTCTATTTCCCTTATTCTGCTGTCTATGTTGGAAGCTCTCGTCGCTATAACAGCATCATCACTCGGATACACTACTTTTTTCCCGCTTGAGAGTTGCCTGTGATAGTTCGATATGTTCTGAAGCGTTGACTGCACATCGAACATCACATTTGATCTTATCATCCAGTCCGTTACCCTCACGATATCACCACCTGAGGTTGAGGGATCCGGTACTCTTCGCCCTGCCATATACTCCTTTCTGAGTATATGTTCCCTTATCACTTCCAGATAACATGCTCATCAAAAATTCAAAATAGGAATTCTCGAACTCCATCATTTCCTTCATACCTTCAAGTTCCGCAGCGAGGTGGTTAACAGCTGAGAGGAATTTCGATACGCTTGTAACAAACTCTTCCCTATCTTCATCATTCATCCTCAGGATGAGCTCTTCTAAAGATGACTTCTCAGAAAGTCCATATTTTCTTTTCAGAGCGTTGAAGTACTCATGTCTTCTCTTGTCCACTTCCTCTATCTCAAGGGCTAATCTCTCCGTTCTCAGGAGAGATTCGTTCATCGCATCTATATCTCTTTCTATCATTGCTACTTTCTGAGCTTCGATGCTCTCTCGCATCGATTCAAACAGCTTTCCCTCTATTTCGAGGAGTTCGGTGAGCTCTTTCATATTTTATCCTCCTCCCAGGAGCTTCTTGGCTATGTTTTCAGCGTCAATTACGTAGTTACCACTCTCTATAGCCTTCTTTATCTCCTCAACAAGCTCTCTTCTTACATCGGGAACTTTCCGGACTTCTTCCATAACTTTCTCGACCTCATCCTTAGCAGTCGAAGAGAGCTCTTCTTTTTCTACCTTCCTATTGGATTTTTCTACTTTTTTTTGCTTTTCTCCTAATTCCCTTATAGGACCGAGCCCACCAACTCCCCCTACTCTCTCGACCATACTGCCACCTCCGTTCATAGTATACATCGACACTTGAGAAAAAATCTTGAGATTTTGGTAGAATTCGCTTGAGGTGAACCCGTTGAAGTATGAGATAAGTGTCTCACCGGACAAGATGTCTGCAATGATAACCCTCAGAGATGACGGCGTCAGATATCAAGTGACGGAGAGCGAGATAATGGAAGCTCTCCGAAGAAGTGGAGTGAAATACGGAATAATCTACAAAAATCTCAGGAAACTCATCGAAAGTCCCGCATTCGATGTACCGATGCTGATAGCCAGGGGTAGACCCCCAGTTGACGGTCAGGATGGAAGAGTGGAAATAACGGTAAAAAGGCGCAAAAATTCAAGGGAGAGCAAACGAGGTAGGGTGGATCTGAAGGAATTCGCATCTAGAGAAAGGATAATTGTCAAAAAAGGGGATATCATAGGAAAGCTCATAAAACCCACCAAAGGTATACCTGGCGCGAATGTCTTCGGCGAAAAATTAAATCCAAAGCCTGGAAAACCCGCGAAAATCAGAATAGGTGACGGAATAAAGATAGAAAAAGATGGAACTCTTGTGGCAACAAAAAGCGGACAGCTTGTGTTAGAAGGTGAGAGTATCTACATATCCGATACTCTCATTATAAAAGGAGATGTGGACTACTCCGTTGGCAACATAGAATTTCCTGGGAGCGTGGAGATAAACGGAGATGTCAAACCCGGATTCGTTGTTAGAGCAACGGGTACCATAAAAGTAAAAGGAATTGTAGAGGCTGCAACTGTTATATCTTACGAATCTAATGTCGAGCTCACTGGAGTCAAAGGAAGGGAAAAAGGAATGATAAAAGCCGGAAAAGATGTGATAGCAAAGTTCTTAGAGAGTACACATGTGGAAGCCGGAAGAGATGTAGAAGTTGACGGTCCCATAACAAACAGTGTTGTTAAAGCCAAGAACAAGGTTCTGTCTTCTGGGAAAAAGGGTGTAATAGTTGGAGGAATGATACTCGCAGGAAAAGAGATCGAGGCTGAAGATATTGGATCTGAAATAGGCGTCAAAACGGTTATCGAAATAGGCGTTGATCCATCTTTAAGGGAAGAAGAAAAGATATTGAGCGCTCAGATACAACTTGATGAGGAGAATCTGCAGAAACTTCTCAACATCTTGGGAGATTTGAAAAAGCTCAGAGATGCAAACGGTGGAGAACTTCCAGAAGATAAAAGGGAAGTTTTTTCCAAAGTTACCCAGACAATAATACACCTGAAGAATTCAATAGATACAAACACAAAGAGATTGATGGAAATTAGAAAGAAGATAGAGATCTCTAAAAAAGGAACTCAGATAATAGTCAAAAGGATTTTATATCCTGGAACGGAAATAACGATGTTCCAGCGAACGATAAGCATCGACAGAATGCTGAGATCGGTAGTCCTCGTGTACGATGAGAAAAGGGAGCAGATAGTCGTGAGGTCGTATAAAGTATGAGTTCGTTGATCGAGATATTGATATCTCTCATGATAGTAGCCTTGGCACTTGGAATACTCCTTGGAAGCATATCCGTGGCATCAAGAAATTACATGGAGATCGAGAGTAAATACCTAGCAATGCTGACAGCTGAGAATGTTCTCCATGCATTAGCTTCTAAAAACGAAGTCCCAGAGAGAATGAATGGATTTGATGTCAGATATAAGAAAATCGGGAAAGATCTTGAAGTCTATGTTGGAAAATGGATTTTCAAATATGAGGTGAGCTTCTGAATGGTATTGAGAGCTTCTTACGGAACACTCGGAATGCTCGAAATGTTGTCCGGGAAGTTTCCCTATCAGGAAACAGCATATTTTATGCTGGATGGAAAGTGCATCTTTGATTGCTCGTTCTGCACACATGCAAGGTCTGCAAAATCTGATAGAAAATACTTGTCAAGAATCGTCTGGAAGGAAGTAGAGCTCGATATTGTGAGAAACAGATTGATGGAGAGTAAAGAGATAAAAAGAATCTGTCTTCAGGTCGTATCCTACAAAGGCTATTTCAGTGACGCAATAAAAGCGATTAAGGCTTTTAAATTCAAACCCGTATCGGTATCGGTCCGCGCTCTCAGCATAGAAGAAGTCAGGGAATATTTCAAAAGCGGCGCGAATATGGTTGGAATATCAATAGATGTGGTATCCCCAAAACTCTTCGAGAGGATACGCGGAGGGAAGTTAGAAAATGTTCTTGAACTTCTCGATAGATCGTCCAGGGAATTTCCGGGAAAGATCACAACACAC
>WGAO01000055.1 GCA_015489065.1 Thermotogaceae bacterium
CTCAACGGTTCCATCCTCTTTCATCCAAGCTATAACAGAATTCGTCGTTCCAAGATCTATTCCCACAACATATTCTTTCGCCATCTGTTTCACCCCCTATTTTTTCCTTTCCGTATATTCCAGACGGATTATACACCGAGAAGTTCAAAAATTTTCCATGTTAGATTAAGATAATGCTTTCCTATGTATCATTTCTAATTATGTACTAAAGTTATCGTAATAGAATCGTAATCATATTGTATAGCAATCTCAAAACTAAAGTGCTAAGTTCCTAAGGAGAAAAATAAGACCCCCAAAATAGGGGGTCCTCAACTCGAAAGAAACTTCAGTAGTTCATTTGAGTCGTCTGGTGTCCTTGTTTTCCATCTGAGCCTTCGTAGTAAACCGATATCGTGTGTGTTCCAACAGGAGAATCACTTTCAAATGTGATAATGTAGGATGATGTTATCGCTTCTGCTATTCCTATCCTTGATAAATCAACTTCTTCTGATCCAGACTGATATATCACAAATCCTCCTGTTCTAACGGCTATTTCTCTTGGATCTCCAGGATTCGAATAATCCGTATCCGAACTTGAATAGTATCCAGTTGAAGCCACCATGTAAAGCGTTGCATATCCAGAAAGAGCAGAGATGACTTCTTCTTTTGTATAAGCTGGATCAAAAGGCTGATCTCCTTCCCCATAGGTTTCCCAGTTCTCCCAAACGCTGTCTCCCCTGTAATGACTGAGAGCATCCGTCAAAAGTATGAAGATCCTTTGTGATCCAGACCTCCAAGATACGTTATTCCAAGCGTACATTATTGCCCCGTAGGCGTTTTCTGGGAAGTCTCCTCCCCCAGCAGCTGTAAGACTTTCCACATAACTAGACGCATCTGATAGATTCGAAAGATTAAGCCAAGGTGGAGAATATGTATAATCTTTTGTCGGAATGTAATCATCATATGGAACAATCGCTACTTTCGCATCGAGTCCAGAGCTTTCAAGACCGTTTATAAAGTTAATCATAGAACTTTTTACACCATTTATCTCCTCTCCCATACTTCCCGTGACATCTACGATGAACACGATATCGACTTTGTTTCTAACTTCAGAAACCTTTTCAAGAAGAAATCCCTGAGCTTTTCCGTCTTCAAAAACTTTGAAATTATCCTCATTCACATCATCAGGTGGGGTGTACCCCAGGAAGCTAAGTCTTATGTGGTTATAATCCTGAAGCGCTAAAGGGGTTAGAGAAAGAGTCTTGTCAATGGATAACGCCATCTGAACATCATTTCCCCAACTTGTAGGTTCTGATACACCTTCTGGATCCTCCGGAATTCCACTCGAAAATGTCGGAATATTCGAGCATGAAGACAAAAACACTGCCACAGCAACAGCCAGCACAAATAAAAATATCTTTCTTTTCATAATCCCGCCTCCTCAAAATCCCAAGCTGATTCCGCCCTGAGCGCCGTAAATGCCGCTCGTTGCAAACGGTGAATATTGAAAAGCCGTAATGCCTTCTATAAAGATTGAGAAAATCCCAGCCTTAAACCTTACTCCCAATTTTCCCCTGAGTGTATCGATAGGCTTCATCTGATATTCCATGGTTTGAATATTCAAAGCGATCATAGGCGAGACGAAAGCGTAGATCTTCGTATCTGAAAATTTCAGAGACAAAAAGAGTCCTGGATCAACTTCAACAATTTGAGCGTTTGAAAGTTCCTCCGCCGCGCTCTCAAAGGAGGATATCGGATAGTAAACATCGATTCCCAATCCCAGCGCTCCTCCAAGGGTTGCCTGCGCTCCCAAATAGTACCTATCTCTTCCTCCAAACTCCTTTCCAGCCATAACCCCCAGCGTAGCGGACATGGCAACAGCTGTGATTAAAACCACAACTGAAACAACAAGCAATTTTCTCATAAAAACACCTCCCCATGAATTGGTATAATTGAATTCCTGATTAATCCCATCAAAGGAGGGAGTGTAAATGGCAAGGATTTTGACAGGATTAATCATGCTCCTAACTAGTCTGACTATGCCACTGACAGTTTGGTTCAGCTGGGAAGGCTTAGATGTTTTCAAACCCATGGTAGAAGAGTTTTCAAAAGAGACCGGCATAAGAGTTGATGTGGTTTACATACCAAAAAACGCATATGAAAAGCTCTCTATGGCTTGGAAAGCAGGAGCAGGTATTCCTGACCTCGTACTTTTGAAGAACGATGAATTGGGAAAAGTCTCCTATATGTTGGAAAGACTTGAAAAGCCTGATAATCTCACCGAAAAATCTCTAGAAGCGTTCACCTTAAACGGAGGGCTTCTTGGAATTCCCGTTTACTCTGATATAGGTGGTGTCTTCTTCTACAGGGAGAAAGCTCCAAACGCAAGTTCGATAGAGGACCTGGTAAAGATTTTTAAAGATGAGAAAAACGCACTGATGCTACCCATATACGGGCGATACTATTTCCAAGTTTTCCAAAGGGCATTCGGAAAGAACACAGACCTTTATCTAAAGGACGAATCCACGAAGAAAGCCATCGAATATATCTTATGGCTCAAAAAGGAAGTTCCATATCTTCCAAAAGACGGAAGAAGTGCTATAGGACTATTTATGAAAGGTGAAGCAAAAGTCTTGATGTTCGGCAGTTTTTTAATACCAAAATTCCTTTCAAAACACATAGATTTTGGAATAATGAATCCACCACTTGTAGAAAAAGCGAGAAACAGAATCTCTCCTAATATAGACTATAAAGGATTTGTCGTTGTGAAGGGTCACTTAAACTCAAATGTGAAGAAATTTCTTGAGTTCGTCTCGTCTAAAGAATTCCAGGAAAGGTTCTGCAAAAAACTCTACAAGCTTCCAACCAATGAAAAAGCTGCTAAAGCACTCTCAGAAGATCCGATTTTTGGAAAGCTTAAAGAATACGAAAAATACGGGAAACCCACTCCAAGCGATCCCAACAGCTGGAGATATTACGAGGCGATTAACGCCATTCTAAAGCTTATAATGAGGGGAGTGGATGATCCAGAAGTTCTCTTAAAATCCGGGAGAAAGGTTATCAGCGGTAGATGATCTGGTGGGCATTATCGCTTGTATCGATATCAACAATAGTTTTCTACAAGCTTTTTCCATTTGTCTTCTCGCTGGTGCTCAGCGGGAGTTCTTTTCTCTCTGTTTTCTCAAATAACGCGTTCAGAATATCCGCTGAGATAAGTGTTTTTTGGTCGATACTCAACACAACTGCTTTGATATCTCTTGCTACTTTTCTTGCATGGAGTTTAAGAAAGAACAGAGCTCTCTTAAACTTTCTGATATTTATTCCATGGGCAGTTCCCGTATATTTAACGGTGATGGTGTGGAGATTCACCATATACGGACTCAACGGAGAATCCCTTATATCTCACCTTGGTCTCCCAACAGACATAATATCAGATCCATTTTCAGCTTATATTTGGAGCGTTATTCTAAGCGTTTGGCTTGATCTTCCAATGATTACCCTGTCGATACTGCACTCCATAGAGGACATACCAAACGAAATTATAGAAGCCGCTAGGATAGATGGAGCTTCAAAAGCAGAGATCTTCACCAATATAATAATTCCAAAGCTGTCAACTGTTCTGGAAGGATGGTTTTTACTATATGTCGTCAGGTATGTGCACTCTTTTACCATTCCATTCCTTCTCACAAGCGGAGGGGTAACAAAGCCTGAATGGATAACACAATTTGGAGCTCTTGGAAATCTGACAACACTCGGTGTTTTAAACTACAAAATATTCGAAGGATATGACATGAATCAAATGCTGTCTTTCTCAGTTGCAACCTATATATTTTTAAGCGCTATGATATCCGTTTGGATATTCAGAAAGAGAGAGAATCTGAGAAGGATTGCTCTATTGATATTCTTCTCTTTATGGATGCTTATATCAAGAGATCTTTTCTCAATAGCAGCTATCGTATTGGCGTTTCTACCGAGCAGAGTCGCTCTAATATCGGCTCTTCTGCTTCTTCCAATATCTAAGTTTAAGTCATTTCCCATTTACTTTTTGATTACTTTTCTGTTGTTTCTTGGTGAAAGAAAAATAGTCAGACTGGGAAAGATATCCAGCGTATCTTCCGCCTTGAAAATTTTCCTCATTCTGCTCTTAGCGGCTGCCGGAATTATCACATTTTTCTCGCTCTTTATGGTAGCTTTCACAGACTACCCGGACTCACTCAAGGTAAGCACTGTAAATTTCTCATCGATGAGAGATGTTTTAAATGACGGATATGGCAGGAACATTCTAAACTCCTTAACATTAGCCATTCCCGTAATGATACTATCTCCCATACTCTCTTTCCCTCTGGCTTACTCGATTTCCAGAAAGAAACTCGATTGGATGCTCCAAATGTTTCTTGTGTTAAGAACAGTATCAGGAATTCACATATTATCAATGATATTCGTTATGTACGCAAAAATGAAATTGATTAACTCCATATTTCCCGTATCTTTGATAGTCATGTCAAATGTCATACCACAAATAGTTGTGTTCATGAAAGGATACATCGACTCGATACCAAAAGAATACGAAGAAGCTGCTATTCTTGAAGGTGGGAAATCTGCTGCAAAAAGGATTCTAATGAGAGTTGCAATTCCGCAACTCTCAGTTGGATCCCTCATAGGATTCATGGCTGGGTGGAATGCTTTTTTAGCACCTCTAATGCTCCTCTTTAACGATTCCCTTTATCCTGCATCTGTCAAACTTTATAGCTATATCGGAAACCTGACCGATCTCTATCCGAAATGGAATCTTTTCGGAGCAGGAGCTATCCTGAACCTGGGAGTCTCTCTAACAGTGTTTATCGTGATAAAAACTCTTTCAGGTATGCTAAAATAAGGATTTGAGGTGATTCCGTGGAGGAATACCGCAGATTAATCAAGAAATTCTTCATAACCGGCATCTTAGTTCTCGTCATATTCCTAGTGGGGGCCATAGGATATTGGATCTTAGAAGACTGGTCCTTCCTAGATTCCCTATTTGAGAGCGCTATAACGATATCCACCGTTGGATATGAAATGATAGGAGGAATGACCAATGTCAAACCGATAACAAAAGTCTTCACGATGGGTCTCATATTCGCCGGGATAAGTGTTGTTCTTTACGGGATATCTGTTCTGACTCAGTTCATAGTAGAGGGTGAAATAAATCAGTATGTCCAGGCAAGGAGGAGATTGAAGATGATAAGCAAAATGAAGGATCACCACATAATAGTTGGATGCGGAAAAACAGGAAAACACATCATATCCGAACTCATAAGAGAAGGAGCAGATTTTGTTGTGATAGACAAGAGTGAAGAAGAAATTAAGAAAATAATGGAGTTCTTCGGAAAAGAATTCCTGTATGTTGTTGGAGATGCCACAGAGGAAGATATACTCTTCCAAGCCGGAATAGACAGGGCAAAATCTCTGATAACAACGCTTCCCGACGATACTAAAAATGTCTTTGTTGTCCTCAGTGCGCGAACTCTTAACCCGTCGATAAACATAATATCCAGAGCTTCTGATGTCGAGAGCATGAGAAAACTCCTCTATGCAGGTGCAACAAGTGTTGTCGCTACGGCAGAGCTCACCGGCGTGAGAATGGCAATGATGGCAACAAATCCTGGACTCATATCCTTTTTGGATGTTGTGACCTTTTCTGGAAGAGAGAATCTAAGGCTTGAGGAAATATTAGTGGAAGAGAGCAGCAAATTGGCTGGAAAGACCCTTGCGGAAATAAAGCTTCCACAGAATTACAACCTGATAGTCATATCCATGAGAAAAGGCGGGGAATATATATTCAACCCGAAAGGTGATACAAAAGTAGAAGCCGGAGACAGACTCATCGTCCTCGGAAAAGAAGAGGATATCTTAAAACTCCAGGAAAATCTGAGAGATTCCGAAAATCGAGAGGCTCATGTATGAAGAACTCATAACCCTCTATATGCAAAATCACCATTCTTTTTTTCCTTTCAAACCACACAGGACTTTTTGATTCATAGATGATGTTATTCCCCTCACCGTCAGCTTTTCTGTATATCGTGTATCTTTCACCTTTCTTCTTCACAGAATATGTTATCTCTTTTACCCTACCATTTGATAATCCTATGAAGGATAACTTCTGAGTAGAGCTTGCTGAAAATCCGGGAATAGCTATCCTTGAATTTATCTCATCTCTTATAAAAGAGACCGCCATAGACATATCTATAAATCTATTCATCCTGACGGACACCTTTTTGAAAAGCAATGTGGCCGATCCAAAAACAGGAAAGAATGAAAGGGAAGCTAGTGCCACCACTAAAAGTTCTATTAAAACCTCGATAAGAGTATTAGATAAGCGCACCGTGCACCCGCCCTCGACCTTCCCGAACCGGGGCGTACCCTTTCTTGAGGCTCCGGCTGGGCTACCCCACGGCACACGGGTAATCCCGCTTATGGCTGCTCCCTCCCGGGCCTGACCAGGTTCACGGGCTCCCGTTGCGTGGGACCCAACCTTCATCACCCCTTGAAAGGGCCGTTTCCCGACCCGAGAGGCCTCAGGCGGGCATCAGCCCCGCATTTGGCGGATTTCGGGTTCAGGGGACCGCCAACCCCCCGCCTAGCACGGTGCGCAAGCTGGGGCGGGAGGATTCGAACCTCCACCGCTGGAGCCAAAGTCCAGTGTGCTGCCAATTACACCACGCCCCAGTGCAGAGAGAAATTATATCAGAATTTTCCTCTCACTGAACGGAGAATTTCATAAGACTTAAAAAACTCATCAACAATTTTTGGATCAAACTTTACGCCCGTCATATTTCTTATGTATTCAATCGCATCTTCCTCACTCCATGCTTTTCTATAAACTCTGTTAGATCTCAGCGCATCGTAAGTATCAACTATTGAAACTATTCTTGCTTCTATTGGTATTTCCTCACCTTTTAAGCCATCTGGATAACCGCTTCCATCCCAATTTTCGTGGTGCCATCTTGCAATGGTAGCAGCTATCTTGAATATCTCGTTATCGTATTTTGAAAGAATTTCATACCCTATTACCGTATGCCTCCTCATTACCTCGAATTCCCTTTCTGTCAAACGTCCTGGTTTGTTCAAAACATTGTCTGGTATGCCTATCTTTCCGACATCGTGGAGCATAGAAGCCAGTTCTATCATTTTTATCCTTTCTTCATCATTTATGAACTTTCTTGCCAAAACCTTCGTCATCTCAGCTACTCTTTTAACATGCTCTCCTGTCTCTTCTGATCTGTGTTCTATCAGATCTGCAAGCGTTTGAATCATCTTGTACATCGAACTCTCAAACAGTTTCTTAAGCTCTTCATTTTCAATGACAGAGAGGAGCTGAAGAAAAGAAACCTTCAGAGATTCTCTGAGCCTCTCTCCTATTTCCTCTGAAAATTTCAAAACGATGGTAGCTATGGGCTTTCCAAGTGTTGTGGTAGAAATCTTCAGAATATCATTACTCAACCACTCAACGCCTTTCTCGTTTGAAAGATCCACATCTTCTGGCGGATTACTCCCAAACTTTCTAATCTTCCCATCTGCTGACTTTATGGAACCACTGACTTCTATTCCCCAGCTCTTAAAAACATCAACGAATGGTCTTAAAGCGGTGATTATGTTATCACTCATAGAACCCTCGCGGGAATGCTCAAGTGCAAATTCATAGAGAATTCTGTTTATCTCTTTTTCTTTTTCAAAGAATGTGATATCTCTATACGATCTTATCGCAGCCAAAATTACTCCAATTATCATCTCTGATGACAGCTCTGTCTTCTCTCTGTAATCGTTTATATCGTAGTTCATTATCACATCCTTTCTGGGTGCGTATCCAGGCTGACCTGTTCTTATTATCAACCTCGTTCTGTAGTTCTTGAGCTCTTCTCTTATGTACCGCACAAGATCAAGACCTGCAGACTTGTCCTCCATAACGACATCTATTACTGCAACGGCTATATCTGGATTCTTCTTGAGAATTTCCATAGCTTCTTCCTTCGAATAAGCAGAAATTATTTCAAGCCCTCTCCCCTCAAGGCGAATGTCTCTCAGTATGATTTTGGTAATTCTGTGGACATCTTCCTCGTCATCGACTATCAATATCTTCCAGTTGTTTTCCGGTTTTTTCTCGGAACTTTTTTGCGATCTCGAAAACTTCAAATATTTTTCCAAATCTTATCCCTCCTTGTTCAGAGAACCTTCGGTATCATTATCACAAAACGTGTCCCATGTCCAACCTCACTTTCAAGTATCAAATCACCTCCTAATTTGTCGGTGACGAGCGAATACACTATAGCCAATCCAAGACCTGTTCCACCTTTTCCTATTCTAGTTGAATAGAATGGTTCGAAAGCTCTTCTTTTCGTCTCCTCATCCATTCCTCTCCCATCATCTCTGTAATCTATTTCAACATATGATCCCGCATCCTTGACGCTTATGTAAATGTTCCCGGGAATTTCACCATCATCGAAAGCATGCATTATGGAATTTTCTATGAGATTACCTATTACTTGTGAAATCGCACTCGGAAAGGATTTTATCTCAATGTCCTCAGGGCAGTCTATATGTATCTTAACTTTCGTTTTCCTCAACTTTGGATTAAGAGCAGTCACTATATCGTTCAAAAGTTCCTTCAAATTGAACTTTATAGGCTTTCCCTCAGACTCGTACATCGCCATCGTTTTAAGACTTTTCACAAGATCCGATATCTTCTTAACATTCTTCTCAATTAAATCCGTCAGATCCTCTGAATTCTTTAAAAACTCCTCAAAAAATTCTGTCGAAATTTCTTCCCGCTTATAAGCTTCTTTCAAATTCTCTATGTATTTTTTGAGCTCAGATACAGAGGAATAGATTATCCCAGCCGGTGTATTTATATCGTGCGATATGTTCGCAACAATCCTACCAATCGATGCCATTTTCTCAGCTTGAACTAGCTGATCGTGCGTCATCTCCAGATCCTCTATAGTGTTTTCAAGCTCCTCGACAGTTGTCTTCAACTCTTCGTTTGTTTTTTCAAGTTGTTCTTTGATTCTGACCAATTTCATATTTGAGATTAGCAACATGTAGACCACAAGAGCGAGAAGAAAAGCGTAGGAATAAAAATAGAAGTACCTGTGAAGGACATAGAAGCGAACAAACCCTATTTTGTGAATTTTCCCCAAACTTTCATAATAAAGATTCAGAGCGGGGAGATTCTTTTCATCATATCTCTTTACAGTAAAAAGGCCGAGTCTCATCATCATGCGCTCGTAAGTTCCTATGTTTTCTTTTCTTACATCACAGAATTTTTCTACTTTCTCTATCCCACCACTTCCAAATACCTGATAGACTTCTACTCTGATCACAAAACCAGTACTTAGCATCAGATTGGCTAGCTTGACGGTTTCATCATAGTTGAGTTGCCAAACATGAGGTTTGAGAAATTCCGCATAACTTGATAAAACACTCTTCTCCTTTTCTGTATTGAAAAGGATGTAAAATATCACCGCAATAACATAGGTTCCAAATATGAGCAAACCCAGCCAAAACGCTTTCGATTTCCTCATGCTGAAGATTATATCATCTGATCACACCAATTCTTCCTAGTATAAATCCCAAAGCTGCAAACATGAGGATTGTAAGAAATGGATTCATTCCAAACAAAACGAGTACAAAGCTTGACACAGCAAGAGCTACTACAATTATCTTTTGCGCGTGAATAACATTGTAAAGGGAATAAGCTGCAATAAATAGAAGACCTATTATTGCGGACTTCATCCCTGTGAGAACCCAGGCAGCTTCTTTGGTTTTCAATACTTCTTTCATTCCCATTGCTATGAAGAGTATAACGAAAAAAGCGGGAATTACCGCTCCTGATGTTGCCAAGAGCGCTCCAAAAACTCCGGCGATTCTGTATCCAGCGAAAGTGGCGACATTCACCGCTATCGGACCGGGTGTAGACGAAGCTATAGCAACGAGATCCCAAAATTCCCCTTTGGAAAGCCAACCTCTACCAACTACTTCATTCTCTATCAGAGGAAGCATACCGTATCCTCCACCAAACCCAATGAAACCAATTTTCATAAACACAAGAAAGAGCATTAAAAGCTTCATCTTTTCACCTTCTCCAAATATTCTATGAGGTTGGCAATATCTGCCGGATTTATTCCCGGAATTCTCATGGCTCTCCCAACAGACTCTGGTCTTATCTTTGAGAGCTTCTCACGAGCCTCAGTAGCAAGATTCGGCACTTTCGAATAATCCAAGTTTTGTGGTATCTTCATAGATTCATATCTTTCAAAGACTCTTATATCATCTAGCATTTTCCTTATGTATCCCTCGTACTTGATCTCTATATCCACTTCCTCAGCTATTTCTCTCCTATCTATAGGATTCGGATCGAATTCTTTCACAGCCTCATAGGAAACCTGAGGTCTTTTCAGAAGCTTGTACATGCTTGTTCCTTCTCTAATAGGAGATGTTCCTAGATTCACCAGAATTCTATTGAGTTTATCAGAAGCTTTGAGTTTCACACTTTTAAGGCGCTCTATTTGCTCTTTTATCTCTATTTGATCCTTTAAGACTTTTTCGTAAAACCATTTCGGTATCAAAGAAACTTCATATCCGTATTTTGCCAACCTGAAGTGAGCATTATCATGCCTGAGAATGAGCCTGTATTCTGCTCTCGATGTTAAGAGTCTGTAAGGCTCATCCACTCCTTTGGTAACAAGATCGTCTATCATAACTCCTATGTAGGATTCTGATCTTTTCAAAATCAGAGGTCTTTCTCCTCTAAGTTTCAAAGCTGCATTTATCCCCGCTATGAGCCCTTGTCCGGCAGCTTCTTCATATCCGCTCGTTCCATTTATCTGACCAGCAAAGTAAAGACCCTCAATTAGTTTCGACTCAAGTGTTGGATAAAGCTGGGTTGGATCTATATAGTCGTACTCTATAGCATAAGCAGGCCTTGTTATAACAGCATTTTCTAAACCCGGAATGCTCCTAACCATCAATATCTGAGCCTCAAAAGGAAGTGAGGTAGAAACGCCATTCAGATAATATTCATCTGTCCCTTTCCCTTCAGGTTCAACAAACACTTGATGTGAATCCTTATCAGGGAATTTTACAACTTTATCCTCTATTGAAGGGCAGTATCTAGGACCTATTCCCTCTATGAGCTTTACTGAACCATAGAGTGGTGAGAAATCTAAAAACATTTTGATTATTTCGTGTGTCTTTTTGTTAGTCCGCGTGAGCCAACATGGGTAGTCTTTTTCCAAAATCCTCGGCTCATCAAAATATGAAAATGCTAGAGGTTCATCTGAGGTGTCCTGTCTGGTCATTTTCGTGAAATCTACTGATCTTCCGAGAATTCTTGGAGGTGTCCCTGTTTTGAACCTTCCAACTTTAAAACCAAGATCGATAAGTGATGAAGTCAAACCCCTGGCTGGAAACTCTCCCATCCTTCCAGCTTCCATGGTGGATCTACCTATGAATATCTTCCCTCTCAGAAAGGTTCCAGTTGTCAAAATCACAGCTCTTGCTAGATATCTATTTCCAAAGTTATCTACCACTCCCTTTATTTTTCCTTTCTCAGTTAATAATCTCTCAACTATTCCAAAACGCGGAGTAATATTCTTCTCGCTCTCCACCCTTCTTTTCATAGAACCTGAATAAACGCGTCGATCTATCTGAGCCCTCAATGCCCTAACTGCTGGTCCTTTTGATGTGTTGAGCATTCTGATATTTATCATCGTCTCGTCGGTGTTTTTCGCCATTTCTCCTCCCAGCACATCCAATTCTCTTACTACAACCCCTTTAGCTGGTCCTCCAATTGCAGGATTGCACGGAGGCCAGGCTATAGTATCTAGATTTCCCGTTATTAAAAGGACTTTAAATCCCATGCGTGCTGCCGAAAGAGCAGCTTCCACACCGGCATGTCCGCCACCAACGACTATCACATCATAGCTAAATTCTTCCTTTATCAGGATCACCTCCCGCTCGCACTGGATTTTAACACCTGGTATACTTCCTTGGGGGCGGTATGATGGCGAAGATACTTGTGGTCGATGCTGAGAGAAACGCTAGAACCTTGGTAAAAAGAATACTGGAAGAAGAAGGCCACGAAGTCGTAGCTCTTGCAAGTGCAGACGAAGCAAAGGCTGAAATATGGGCAGCCTCCACGGGAGGCAAGCAGGACAGATTTGATCTTCTTATAACAGACATAAAGATATCAGGAGGTTCTGGAATAGATCTCATAAAGGATTTAAATTCTTCCGGAATAGAGATACCTATACTTGTTACAGGTGGAGCTGTTCCTCCAGAATCTGTGGCGAGCGCTATGAAAGCCGGAGCGATAGATTTTCTTTCAAAACCATTCTCCGAGAACGATCTCCTTGAAAAAGTGAACATGATACTCAACATGGAAAAAGACACGTTCGGAAAGTTAGAAAGGAGAGCCAAAGAGCTTTTAGAAGCCGGAAACCTTACACTCGCAGACAAAGTGATAAAACAGATGTTCTCCATAAACCCATCATCTCCCGTTTCACACTATCTTTATTACCGCCTTCTAAGAATCAGAGGTAATGAAAATTTAGCTCTCAAGCACCTTAAGTGTGCTCTTGAATTTGATCCGAAGTATCAACCCGCAATTGAAGAAATGAAGAGAATCGGGGAGGAGAAAAGATGAAGCTGTTTATCGAGGTATTTTCAAAAGACAAAAACTTTGGGGTATTCTCTTATGAAGCAAATCAAAAAAAGAAAATCAGAGATTTGGAGAGATTTATAACGAAGGACATAGCAGGAGACGAATTCAGAAAGATCACACTGATAGAGGATTTCATGAGATCTATATTTTCAAACCCTTTGACAATTCCACTAAAAATATGCGATGAAGCGAAAATCTTAGCAGCTCTTCAAGAGCACGAAAAACTTCGAATGAACTTTCTTTTTGAGAGGTCTCCTCTTGTATTCAGAGTCTCGCTTGAAGACCTAAAAGGAGAGGAAGCAGATTTTGAAGAGATTAAAAAGAGAATGTATTCCTCAGGTCATTATGTAGGTATGTATGCAACTCCAGATTTGGACATAGATGACCTTACAGAATTTGTAAACAAGAGAAAAAGGCTTCTAGACATATCTGATATTCCAGAAAATATAGAGCTTTCATTCAGAATGAAAAGAAAAGAATTCAAGAAATCTTATTCAAAAGATATCCCGTTTTTAGATGTAGCTTTGGACGCTTTCAGAGAATTCGATCTTGAGGAAGATGTTTTCTTTAGAATTTACAAAGGGAAAAAAGACGAATGCCTGCTGATGATGGAATACCCATCATACGCTGTATTTGACGGATTCTCCTATACCCTTCTTGGGGAAGTTTTAAAAGCCTTCAAAAAAGAATTCATAATAGATTATGACGATGAAAAAGAAATAATTGTGACTTCTAATTGATATATCTTTGAAAATTTCAGTTCAGTCTCAAGTGTTGCAAAATCTTTGCTAGCTTTCCTTTTGACGAACACGCTGAAAATCAATTTCTAGCAAAACCTTTTCTGTGGTTTTTGGATCAACGATTGGTAAATAACTCACATTTTTACCTCTATCATTTCAAGAAGAGCCACGAACTCCTGGTTTTCTACCTTATCTTCTAATTCTTCCAGTACAAGCTCGATCACCTCTTTTAAATTCTTTCTCACCTCCTCTAAAGAATTGCCTACTGTATGTACACCCGGCACATCAGGAACCACTCCAATATACTGACCTATCTCAGGATCATATTCGATGATAGTCGTAAATGTTCTGCTCATTCGTTTCACCCCTCACCTTACAAGACGTCACCCCAATTTATGTGGTATCACCACTATATTCACACTCTTTATTGGAAACTTTTCAAACTCAACACAAAACTCCTTTTTACCCCTCCGCCATATACCCCAAAATCCTCCCAAGCTTTCTCCTAACCCTATTGTCCTCTTTTCTCACAGAACGCCGCAAACGACGGCTGGATTTTAAGGGAATATCTTCTTGCAAGCTTTCTCATCACTTCCGGCTTTTTAAAACTCATCCTGTCATATCTTCCGTAGCTTCTCAAAAACCTCTCAAAAAGCAACCAGAATTTCAAGCGCCTGGGAAACTACTACTGGTCTTGCGTATCTTGCTATAGCTTATTTTGTGTCGCGGCTACTTGAATCTGGACTCAGAAACATTGATATTTTCTAGCCATCCACCGGAATAATCAGAGTAGGAGTTATTGGTATTTTGTTAACAAAAGAAGAATAAAGTTAACTAATGCTTAAGAATATTAAATTGGTGTAAACAAAATTCTGTTTGGCATCGTAAGATAAAATTAGAAAGCGCTAAATTTTATTTTGCTTTTCGGTTGTAATAATTTTGTAAAGTTTGGAATTACATATGTAACAACGATTTAATTAATTGCTGTACCGCCGTTTCTTTGTTAACTATTTAGAAATTTTTAATTAATATTTGTGTTACGAAATTCAATTTTTAAAATTGGCTTAAATACTAAATAAAATGATGTTTGTTAAGGTAACTTTAACAAATCGAATGTTTCCTACTACTATTACTACTA
>WGAO01000056.1 GCA_015489065.1 Thermotogaceae bacterium
CTCACGGACTTCCTATATATCAGGAACAAATAATGATGATAGCAGTCGAAATGGCTGGTATGAGCCTATCAGAAGCGGATGAATTGAGAAAGGCCGTTTCGAAAAAAGATCCAAAGAGGATGTCAGAGGTCCTTGACCTTCTTAGAAAAGGATTGGAAAAGAACGGATATTCGAAAACTGAGATAGACAATATAGTCAATTTTATTAAAAAATTCTCATCCTATGCTTTCAACAAATCCCACAGTATTGCCTACGCTCATATAAGTTACTATCTAACTTACTATAAGTACAAGTATTTTCCAATATTCTTCCTTAGTTTTCTGAAGCACTCCCCATATGACAAAAAGAAGATAGATTTTTTGATAAAAGAGGCACAATTTTTGGGATACAAGGTGCTCCTTCCAAGTGTTGAAAAACCCTTTGGTGAATTTAGCAAAAGCAGTATAAGGCTCCCGATAACTGTTGTAAAAGGCGTTGAAAAAAACCTCCCTGAGAAGATACTCAAGCTAAACAGAAGAAGAATTTCGGATATTTTGAATATAACCAACCAAGCCACGGTAGAAAATCTGATAAAATCTGGAGCTTTCGATTCCATCTATCCAAGCAGAAGAGAAGCTTTAGTGGCTCTCAAAACTGGAGAACCATCTGATGTCCTGAAAAGTTTGAAGGAAAAATTTGGAGAACCAGAGCGAATTATCAAAGGTGAAGATATCAAGGACAAGATTCTTCTTGAAAGAGATGCGATGGATTTTGCATTAAGCGTCCCGACTTTTGAGAGCAAGAGACCAAAAATATCTGAAAGCTATTCCATATGGGAAGCAAGAGCTGTTCATGTTCTGTCAATGGGAGATGGGATAATCACAGACGGTGTTTCGATAGCATTCTCCAAAAACATGATTCCAGACGGTGAGTTGGTGGTTATCCTAGATCCGGAGAGGGGAATAACCGACTGGACAAGAAACATAGATGTGAAAATAAAATGCAACGATAGGATGTTAGATGTTAGAATAGGATGCTGGGAAGAACTCTTAAAGAGGTGAAACAATATGCCAGCGTTTTCTTATGTAGCTTATGACAGAACCGGAAAGAAAGTTAAAGGTATAGTCGAATCGAGTAACGAAGCAAGGGCAATAGCTGAGCTCACATCGCAGGGTTTCATAGTTATAGACATAAAGCAAAAGAAAGGCTCTGAAAAGGCAAAGAAAGGAGCAACTGGAAGAGCTCTCTTCTCCATACCAATTGGAGAGATGGCGGTATTCTGTAGGCAGTTCGCAACGATGATATCAGCCGGCGTCCGTATAAAAGAAGCACTGAGCGTTCTGTCGACTCAAGAAGTTTTTTCAAGAAGATTTCGAAAAAAACTTGAGATGGTGAACAACCTCATCGAATCCGGAAAGAGCCTTTCAGAGGCGTTCGACGAAGTAGGAGGATTCGAACCAGTGTTTGTAAACCTGGTGAAAGCTGGGGAAGAAGGAGGAGCTCTGGATCGAGTCATGGAAAGGCTAGCTGATTTTTATGAATCATCCAAAGAACTAGCTGATGAGGTCAAAGCTTCGATGAGATATCCTATGTTTATAGGAGGTTTCGCAGTATTAGTGGTCTTCGCAATGATGTTCTACATCATTCCAATGCTCATACAAAGTATAGGTATACAACCAACTGGATTTATAGCAACTCTGATAAACACAAAAAACTTCATGGAGGAGCACGCTTATGAGATAATAATCGCCATGCTCGTAATCTTTTTCGGAATGAGATTTTACCTATCAACGGTGAGTGGGAGAAAATTCAAAGAGAAAGTTTCTGCTCTCTTTCCACCGATAAGAAAGATACAAACGATGTCAGCTCTCGAAAGATTTTCGAGAACTTTGGGGATATTGGTATCGGCTGGTGTGAGCCTAACAACGGCAATAGAAATGGCTGCTCAGGCAACTGGAAATAGAACATTCGAAGAGAAAGCAAAAAAAGTCGTAGAGCTCATAAAAGAAGGTAGGAGTCTCCGAGACGCTATGGCAGAGGCGAAATTTGTGCCACAACTAGTTTACGAAATGGCCGGAACGGGAGAATCCACAGGTAAGATAGATGAAGTCATGGAAAAGGTAGCTACATTCTATGAGCAACAGTTGAGAATAGCTGTTAAGAAATTCGTTTCTATGCTTGAACCTATGATGATAGTCTTTGTCGGAGGAGTAATAGCGTTTATAGCCTTGAGTATCTACTCAACGATATTCAGCTATCAGGCATCGATGGGAGCGAGAATGGGAGGAGGAATGTAGTGACAGTTCAAATCATCTGGTTTCTACTTCTGACTATCCTTGGCCTAGCGATAGCAGTTCCGGTGCTCAAGACTATAGATGGGAAAGATCTTGAACCTCTAGAACTCAAGGCGTATGTTTTTTCTCAAATAATGAGAACGAGATACTCTGGCGGAAAGATTATCGTTTCTAACAAGGGAGTTAGAACAATCGAAAGAAGGAATATCAAAGATAAGAGATTCGACATCATGTACATATCAGGAAGGCTTGTAAAGTACAGGATGGGATTCATAATATCCGCTGGTACGGTTTATCTAAAACGTGGATCAGTTTCTTTTAACCCGGTGACCGGAAAAATGGTGGTGAAAACAAAGTGAATTGGCCGATCCCAAAAAATGTTGTAGCAATAGATTTCTCAGATATGTATTTTGCGATAGCGAAGGCAAAGTATTCCTTCGGAAAGCTTGTGGTGATTCAACAAGAGGTGAAATTCTCTGAGAAAGAAGAGGATTGGAAAAAGCTTATAGAAAGCTTCAAATTTGAACCGGAAGACATAGTAGCAACGAGCCTTGATATGGGAATGACAGTCTTCATAGATGTTGCCGTTCCGATAAAGCTAAAAAAGATGAGGGAGATCCTAAACATAGGAAAAGCGGAAGCCGCAAGGATCATGGGAATGTCAATGGAAGACATATCAGTTGCGCTCGTTGGGAAACATATGGGAAAGAGTGTTTTCGCAGTTGCAAAAAATTCGGATATAGAGAAAAGCGTTATTGAATATCTCAGAGGGCTCGGAACTCCAGAACCAGATATAGTTATCCCGGATGCAACGAAATATCTTCAAGCTGTCACTTTCCCAATGAGTGGCAGAGTTATATACATAGTAACGAACTTCTTCAAAAATTATGTGAGCGTGTTTCTAGTGAGCGGTGGTCAGGTAATAGCCGTAAGAAACATATACCCAGATCTAAAAAGTGTCTTCCAGATAATAAATGAGAGATTCGGATTAACCGTTCCAGAGCTTTATGTAATGGGAGATATTCTGGATGAGGATCTCAGGGGCTTTTTAGTGGAAGGCTTTGTAAATCTGACTATGGAGATAAACAGGGAGATATCACAGCTTCTCAGGTCAGCTGGTGAAATATCTCTCAACGATATCGACTTGATAGTTTTAATATCCGATCCATCGAGCTTTTCATCTCCTTTTTCAGATGCCGTGTCTGAGGTTCTAAAATTAAGCGTTTCTGTGGAAAATGTTAGAGAACTGGGCGGCTTACTTCTAAGGGGAGGAAGGGAGTTTGGAAAAGTTAAATCTATACAACAAAAAAGTTAAGGTTGTTTCACTTAAATCAGCCATTGCTTTTCTCATTATAATGCTCCTCCCTTCCATAGGGGGATACATCTTCCTGAGTCACCTTCATAAACATACCATAGGTAAAATCAAAGTCAGGCACGCAGAAATAATAAAGAAGCTCAGATTGGATATAACAGGAAGCAAAGACGACATAGATAACATAGAAAATCTTATAAGAGATTACAACACCAGATTCGTTGTTCTAACACGCCAAAGGAAAGACATAATAGATTTCCTAAAATCCGCCTACACGACGAAAAAAGTCCTTAGAGAGGTATTTAAAAATTTCGAAAAGACAGAGGATAATTGGATGATACTCAGCAAGATGCTTATGAATCCTGATAGAATGAGTCTTCACATTTACGAAATTTACACAAATCGTAGAAAAAGCGATGATATGGTAAAAGCTCTCAGAAGTCTCGGTAATGTCAAGGAAAATGTTCTGTTCGATGTCTTCACAACGGAAGGGAAGAAGATGTCGAGGGTGGTGATAGATTTTGTTAGTCATTAAGAGGAAATATCTACTCCTTATAGGACTTGCCATCCTATTTGCATCACTGGCTCTATCGACAATACCAAAATATCTTGAGATAAAGAAGATATCCGAGGACATAGAGAATGAACTTCCAAAATTGGAGAAATCTTATAACAGATATGTTGAACAACTGAAAGCGATAGAAGAAATTAAAAAGATCCTCAAGAATCCGCCTGAGATAGAGCCTGATATGTTCAGCGGTGTGAGAGTATCTAGAAGAGGAGAAGAAATCACATTGAGGGGAGTCGTGAATGGAGAGGAATTTGTAAAGATACTGAATTACTTCATAAGGAATCCAAACTCATACATTGAATACATAAACCTGAGGAACCACGCTGAGAATCCTATGAGTATATCTACACCGGTAGAATCTCAAGCCGATGTTCACATAAAAGTCCGGATTTTGGAGTTGAAAAAGTGAGCAGGAGAACTCTGATACTTCTTACAATAGCAATTGTTATCTGGGCAGCGGCTATGATTTACATGTTCAAACCGGGTCTCCTCTCCAACCTTTTTGGAGAAAATAAGCTACCCTCTGTGAAAAAGAATTTAGAAAGAGCTAGAGCAAAAAAACCAGAAAACTTAACGCCCGATTTTATAAAGGATTATGTGAAGATATGCTCTGAAGGAATCACAGCACCAGATCCACTTACAACTTATGTTATAAAAGGTGGAAGGGAAGACCTAAATAAACTCATATTAAATAGCAACCTAGAAGTTGGATATATAAAGTTCGGAGGATATATAATGGACAAGGAGGGAGAAAAGAAAGTCTTTCTTGATATAGATGGAGAAAAAGTTGTGCAAGATGCCAATGAGCTCATAGACAACAGATATATGATCATATACATGTCAAGCATAGGACTCATTGTCCTTGACATAGTGAAGGGGGGGTTGTTCGTAATAAAATGAGAAAAATTTTGATTATTATAACGGCTTTATTGCTTGTATCATCGGTTTTTGGATACTATAGCTGCGTGAAAAATTTAGATATTCGTGATAACGAAGCGGCTGTGTCCGTGGTCATAGATCTTTCTAGAAGAGTGGAGATGGAAGATGACATAAGCTTTTCAGGAACCGTTTACACAATAACCATGAAAGGTTGTTACGAAAGCTTTTCAATGGTACCTGTCAAATCTGGGCCGCTGGACTTCGTCAGTTTGTATTCCCTGAATGGCAATACCTTTTTGTCCTTTCACACGATAATTCCATCAAGACCAATCGTTACCACAAAAGGAAATATCCTTGTCGTTACTTTCCTGAAGAGCAGAAACAGGTTTGACTACTCTTTCAGTGAAAACATGACGTTCAAGGAAATCGTCAAATATCTTGCAGAATCTTTAAATATGAACATAGTTATATCAAATGACGCGGTAAATCTCAAAGTTCCGTCTTTGAAACTCGATAATTCCACACCAGAAGATGCACTAAGGACCTTGATAATGGCTATGAATCTGTATTACACATACTTTCCAAACGGAACGATGTATATAGCAAAAAGTCAGGAAGAGATTAAAAAGAAACTACTTGAATTTTGGGGTTCTGACAGTGAAGAAGCGATAATCCAAGAAATAAGAAGTGGCTTTCTCAGGAACATATCTAATAAATCAATCATATCTATGTCCGGAACTCCTGAGAGCTTGAAAAAAATATTTCAAGCTCTTGCTGAAAAGAAGATCAAGGAAAAATCTTATGAATTCCTCACAGTCTACGACAAAGATGCTGCAGCCAATTTGATAAATTCCATGATGGGTGACAAGATTAAAGTTTTTACAGGCCTACCAGGAAAATCGATAGTTATCTACGGCGAGAGTACAGAATTGAAAAAAGTGGAAAGACTTCTCAAAAGCTCTGGATTGCTGAGCTCTGGAAGTTCCGGTAAGCAATCTCTAACCTATGAAATAATCAGCGTTTCCGATACAAAGTCCGCAAAAGATGTCATAGAGTCTCTTTTTCCAGAGCTCAAAGTAGTGGAAATACCAAATAGCAGATTAATACTTTATGGATCCAAACCATCTATAGAGAGCGCTAAAAACCTTCTGCTGCGAATAGGAATGCTTGGCCATCTGAAAGCTGAAAAGAAGAGCGAAGCTGCTACAAACTATGAAATCCTCGATATAAAGGATGCCGAAGGTGTTGAAAAAGCGCTGTCTTTGATATTTGGGAACAAGATTAAGAGTTCTTACATCAACGGAAAACTCATCCTCGTTGGACCAAACGAAACTCTGAAGGAGGCTAAAAGCGTTATAGAAAAGTTTGTCTCAGAATCCAAAGAAAAAGAGACAACGGACATAATCACCATATCCGACCCAGAAGACAAAGCGAAGATTTTGAGCGGAATCTTCCCGGATCTGAAGATAATACCTGGGAAGAGCGGACTCGTTATAAAAGGAAAGGAGAGCAGGATAAAAGAAGCTGAAAAATTCCTGGGGAAGTTAGATAAAATCTACATAAACAAAAATGAAGTTTTCAGAATAGTTACAGTTCAAGACTTAGAAAAAGCTAGTTCAATACTCACAAAGGTTTTCGAAAACCTGAAAGTAGTTCCCATAGATGAGAAGCAAGTACTCTTAATAGGGAAAGAAAACGATGTGGAAGCTGCAATATCACTTTTGAAAAAGATAGTACCCTCAAAAAAAGAAGAGAAGATCGTCATGAAGATATTGAATGTATCCGGAGTATCTCAAGATGAGCTTACCGCAGTAAAAAAAATAGAGAGCTATGTCAGCGGCGTAGAGCTTTTCAAAATACCAAAAAGTGATAAGTTGGTGATATTTGGAAAGAGTGAGTCAGCTGTTACCAAAGCTTTTGAGATGGTTGAAAAGATCCTCAGCGGTGTATCCAAACCAATATCCGTTAAAGATGGGAAAATAACCGTCAGATCTGATAACATGCCGCTAGGTGATATCGTGAAAGAAGTCTTAGAAGATATGGGGAAAAGTGTCGTTGTGATGGATGAAATATCGACGCCAGTAAGTCTGTATCTCAACGAAGTGAGCTTCGAAGATTTCGCATCCGTTCTGGAAAAATTCGGAGTTGAGATAAAGAGATCCGGAGATATCTACTATGTTCATGAAAAAAAGGTTGAAGAAGCACCAAAAGAAGAGAAAACATCTCCAGCGACTTCGGTAGTTCCATCTACCACTACAATTTCCGCTACTCCAGAACGCAAAACTGAGCGGGAATTGGAAAAGCTCTCCATAACCGAGAGTGGCTCTAAAGTAAAGCTGAGCAGCAACGGCGCAACTCTCAGAGAGATAATAGAAGCTCTTGCTAAGAAATTTTCAAGAAGTGTCGTATTTGTGGATTCCCCAGATATTCCAGTTACCCTGAACTTAGAAGATGTAGACTTTGACAGTTTTTCCGACATAGTTAGAAACTTTGGATATGAGATCGAGAAGGTCGGAAGCGTCTACTATGTGAAAAAATCTGTTGAGAGGATAACAACTCCATCTACGAGCACTGAATCGCTACTCGATATTCGATTCAAAGGCGGGAAAGCTTACATAAATGTAGAAAATATCCCGCTTTCTCAGCTTGTCAAGAAACTCTCTGAGGGGTTTAAAAAGAGCATAGTATTTGTAGACACACCAAGCGAGAACATAACTCTCAATGTTCAGGGAATGGAATTCAAAGATATGAAAGACATACTCGGAAAATTTGGATACGAACTAGAGAAAGTTGACGACATATACTACCTCACGAAAATTGGAAAAAGCATCGTCGCAAAGATAGCCTATGGATTCGATAAGTTGAAAGAACTCGTTGGAAATGTTGGTGGGAATATGTTCTATGACAACTCAACAGGAATGGTGATAATTAGAAACCTCAACACTGGAGCTTACGAACTAGTTAAGAATTTCATAACTATGCTCAAAAAGTCACCTCCACAGGTTGCCATACAGGTGAAGATAATTGAAGAATCCGCAAATGAAAATACCGGCTCTCAAGCAAGCCTGAATTTGACATCATCAGATGGGAATTTGATCTTAAATAACAGCGGCTTAACTATCAAGACAAAAGTTCTATCTGCAACGGACTACGAGAAATATCTTAGAGGGCTTCTTGGTGGAGATTTGAATGTAAAAGTCGGCGGTGTTAAAGCAAATGGAAAGAGCAAAATACTCGCGTCTCCAAATGTCACGACCATGAATGGAAAGCAAGCGGTTATAGAGATAGGAGGACAGAAGATATTCGTTACATCTGACGGAACACGGCTTGTCTACCCGATAGGTGTTAAACTAGAAATAACCCCATATGTTAGAGCCGACAACAAAATAGATCTTCTGGTGAATGTATCCATATCTGATGTTTTGGGAAGCCCTCCGGAGATAACTCAAAACAAAAGATCAGCTACAACGAGAGTGGTTATAGATAACGGTCAAACGCTCGTTATAGGTGGACTCATGAAGCAAAGTGACTCTAAATCGGTGGAAAAGCTGCCAATACTAGGAGATCTTCCGATAATAGGATGGCTCTTCAGAAAAGAAACCGTCAGCAAAGAAACGAAAAACCTGGTGATATTCATAACCGCCAAGGTGGTGGGAAAATGATTAGAAAACCTGCGGTCGCAGGTGTGTTCTATCCATCTGGAAAGAATATGCTTTTGGATACGATAAAGGACTTATTCTTGGGGCCGCTTGGCCCCGGTTCTATCCCAGAAGTTTCCAAAGAAAGATTCAAGAGACCTTTAGGTATTATCAGTCCACATGCTGGGTATGTGTATAGCGGTCAAGTGGCGGCTTGGGCTTTTCATGAAGTAGCAAAATTTGGAAGACCAACAACAGCAATAATTTTAGGTCCGAATCACACTGGATATGGGCCGGAGATAAGCGTTTTCCCAACTGGTGAATGGGAAACCCCACTTGGAAATGTTGAAATTGATGAAGAAGCCGTTCGAGTAATTACAGAAAATTCCTCAATGGTGCAACCCGATATATCTGCTCATATTCTTGAGCACTCTCTAGAAGTGCAGATTCCATTTTTGCAGTTTCTCTACGGAAATTCTTTTAGAATAGTGCCAATAACTCTTAAAAACCAATCCCCAAGAGCTGCAAAAGATCTGTCCTTTGCTATATCAAGATATCTCAATCTGAACCCTTCAACACTTGTAATCGCATCTACTGATCTGAATCATTACGAAGATCAAGAGACAACTTTGAGGAAAGACAATCTTATCATAGAAGCCATAGAAGAAAATAATGTTGAGAAGTTATACAGATATGTCTACGAATATGAAATAACCATGTGCGGATATGGCGTCGTTGCAACCCTTATGATGCTCAATCTAGGGAGAGTGAAAGTGCTTAAACACGCAACAAGTGGTGATGTGTCTGGAGACAGGTTGGAAGTAGTTGGATACATGAGTGCTATCTATTCTTGAGAATTTCATCCAAAGTTCTAGACTTCAAAACCTTCATCGAGATCAAATAAACGATTATGCCAAATATTATCGCAACGATTGTGTTCCATCGTCCGCCAGATCCTTTAAAAAGCCATGCTGTTAATCCTACCAACGCACTTGAGACGATTATCTTCATTGTCTCTTTGAGATCTATAACTATCTCCCTTCTTAGAAGAAAGAAAACAACACCGAAAACGCTCGCCAGCGATGTAGCAAGGGCGATCCCCTGAGCTCCAATAGAGAAACCAAGTGGGAAATCCAAAGCAGCGTTCATTCCAGAAACGACTACCGAAGCTAAAAACGGAATACCCATTCTCTTGGCAGAGTGGTGATATCTAAGCGAGACCAGATAAAGAGAGTAAAAAACAACACCAAGCGAATACATCTTAAGTATCCCTGAAGTAATCTGAACGGCACTTGGCGAAAAACTTCCAAACGAATAGAGAAGATTCACGATACCATCTGATAGAATAAAAAGGCCAACAGAGGACGGTACAGATAAAAAGAGCGCAGCTGAAGATGCTTCCCTCCTTGCATCTCTCTCTGTCATCTCAACAAGAGAAACCGTTGAAACCGCCACGGCAAAAAGTCCTATTGGAAGCTGATAAAGCCTTGAAGCAAGCTGGATTGAACTTATAGCTCCAGCTCCCAAAAAAGAAGCGACCATCGTATCTACAAGAAGGTTGAGCTGATTCGTCATAACCGATACAGTAGCTTTGAGGAAATCTGGGAGGAATGTTCCGATTTTTCTGAAAACAAAGCGATATTTAAAATATTTTGATGCCTCAATTCCAAGAACGATCATAGACACAGCTCCACCCAGCACAAATCCAACAACGCTCCAGAGAGTTTTTTTCCCCAAAAGTGTCCCCAATATAACACCTATGTTCATAAAAACAGGAGTTATCGCCGGAAGGAAAAACTTCCCATGACTGTTGAGTACCGAGTAAAAAACCGCCCAAAAGAATATTATAGGTATCAAAAGCGCACTTATTCTGACGAGATTTTCTATCTGGGAGATGACTTCTTGAGAATATCCGGGAGCAAATACGAGCGGTATTAGCTGAGGAAATATTTCAACGACGATAACTATTAAAATAGTCACGCTGCCTAAAACATTCAAAACCGATGAAACAAACTCATCCCTATCTTTTGAAGTCTTGTAATGCGGAACAAACGAAGATGCAAGAGCTCCTTCCCCGAAAATTTTTCTGAAGAAAAAAGGAAAGACTATGGACACAAAATAAGCATCAAGAACACGACTCGCTCCATAAGCAGCTGCAAGAGATATATCCCTGAATAGCCCGACAACTCGCGACACGAATGTAGCCGATGAGAAAAGAATACTTTTTCTAACAAGACTCATTTTTTCACTCCTGAAAGGATTATAGCTCCAACGAGAAGTGATGCCCCGATTATCTGACTCTGAGAGAATGTCTCACCTAAAATAAGGGCTGAGAAAAGCATGGCAAAAACTGGTTCACCCGTGAATATCATAGCCGCCGTGTTGCTCCCAACTTCTTTTTGGTATTTAACCTGCATCCATATACCAAGAACTGTTGCAAGAATTGCGGTGTAAACAGCCGCACCTATTGTCCCAAGCGGCATGTACCAGCTCGCGTTTACTGCAAGAATACCATTGAGAACCGTTGTGATGATAAACTGCGGTGTAAGAAGATCAGTCTCTTTTACCTCTCTTGAAAACTTTGTTATCAAGACCACATGGAAAGCAAAGCCTACTCCACAAAGTGTTGAAAGGAAATCCCCAAAGTTAAATCCATCAATTCCCCCAGAAAGAAGATAAGATCCAAAGAAAGCCAAAACTACACCTATCAAGTGATTGTATCTAGGCTTTATACCCTCTATTATCCACGATACGAAAGGAACAAGCACTATGTAAAGAGATGTGAAAAAACCATTCTTTGAAGCTGTTGTGAGCTTCAATCCTGCTGTTTGAGATGCGTAACTAAGAGCAAGGATAACACCAAGAAGGCTTCCTCTCCTCCACTCGCCCTTTCCCCACAAAATCAAAGCAACCGCAGAAGCTATAGCAAATCTTACAGAATTGTAAGCGAGCGGAGAAACTTCCCCTATAGCCAACTTTTGAACGGGGAAAGTGGTTCCCCACACAGCTGTTACGAGAAGTAAAAGGAAGTACCCTCTCAGACACATCCCTCCAAGCGCTTTATTATCGCATATAAAAAGCAAAAAGGTGAGCCATTAGGCTCACCACAAAAAACAAAAAATATCAATGAACTACTTTAGATTTACTATCCAGAAATCTTTACCTCCATGATTTTCTGAGACATCTCCATCGTTTGACTTCGTATATCCAGCTACTACATACCCTCCATCTGAAGTCTCCTGGATTGAATATGCTTCATCATCACCAGATCCTCCAAATGTTTTTTGCCATATCACATTTCCATCACTGTCAAGCTTTACTATCCAGAAATCTTTACCCCCATGATTTTCTGAGACATCTCCATCATTTGACTTCGTATATCCAGCTACTACGTATCCACCATCCGAGGTTTGCTTCACAGAATACGCCCAATCACTACTAGATCCCCCCAATGTTTTTTGCCACATTATATTTCCGCTGCTGTCAAGCTTTACCACCCAAGCGTCATAATTTCCATGATTTCCGGATACATCTCCATTGTTTGAGCTTGTATATCCAGCCACTATATACCCTCCGTCTTTTGTCTGTTGCACCGAACGAGCAACATCACAACTATATCCTCCAAGCTCTTTCCATAACTCTTGACCTCCTCTGTCATTCAATTTCACTATCATGAAATCACAGCTACGACTATTATCAACAGTTCCAGCTACTACGTATCCACCATCCGAGGTTTGCTTCACAGAATACGCCCAAGCATTGTTTCCTAGCTCTTTCAGCCACTCTCTGGTTCCATCCCTGCGAAGCTTTATCACACACGCGTATCTACCCAGAACTCTATGCCTATCATGCCTATCCATTTTAGTTGTACGCCCAACTACTACATATTCTCCATCTGTGGTCTGCAAAACAGAATACGCTTTATCTGCGCTGATATCTCCAAATGTCTTATCCCATCTTACTCTTTTATTTCTGTCAAGTTTTACCACCCATATATCCCAGGTACCGTAATGCCTAGAGACATCTCCATCGCTTGACCAAGTATATCCAGTTACTATGTATCCTTCATCATCTGTCTGTTGTATCGAGCGGGCTACATCTTCATTAGACCCCCCATATGTTTTTTGCCATATCATATTTCCATCACTGTCAAGCTTTACTACCCAGAAATCCTTACCTCCATGATTTCCTGAAACATCTCCATCGTTTGAGCTCGTATATCCAGCTACTACATACCCTCCATCTGAAGTCTCCTGGATTGAATATGCTTCATCATCACCAGATCCTCCAAACGTTTTTTGCCAGACAATTTGTATATTTCTCACAGTGAATCTCCAAACGGGACTTTCTGTAACGCCTCCTTTTCCATCTTTGGCTACAACTTTCCAGTAATATGTTGTGAGATATTTTAAATCCTTTAACTCATATGCCTTTTCTGATGTACCAGTAGCTATTTCTTGCAAACTGTTTTCATCTCTCCCAAAGTAAACATCATAAGAAATATCATCACCATCTATATCTGTTGCATCCCATGTGAGCGTTACATCAAGTGGTATATTCGATGCTAGATTCATCGGTGAGGCATCTCCTATCTTTGGTGGAACCGTCGTCGTGAATCTCCATACAGGACTTTCCGTTACCCCTCCTTTCCCGTCTTTCACCGCTATCCTCCAGTAATATGTCTTACTCGCTTCCAAAATTAACTGCGTCGATGTATTCTCAATGTCTGTCGCTACCTTTTTTAAATTACCCGAATCTGTACCAAAATAGAGATCGTATCTCAGATCATCATCGTCCATATCTGTGGCTTGCCACAAAAGATTTACATCTAGGGGAACTCCACTCTCTCTATCAACTGGAGTGGGCGATCCTATAATTTCTGGAAGTGCATTCGTCCTGAAACGCCAAATTGGCCCAGATGTTTTAGCACCCTTTGAATCCTTCGCCACTATTTTCCAGTAATATGTCTTCCCAGGTTCAAGGTTATCTATGTGATATTCCTTCTCATCCCAATTGCTCCTTAAAAGCGCTGGATTTTCATTTTCTCCCAAGTATATGTCATACCTCAAAACATCTCCATCTGAATCATGCGCCTCCCATCTAAGCGTTATGTCCGTCGATATCCCAACCTCCCCATCAGAAGGATTAGGATCATATGGCAATGACGGTGCACTGTTAGGCTTCGCCATAGTCTTGAAGCTCCATGTATCACCCTCTGTTAC
>WGAO01000057.1 GCA_015489065.1 Thermotogaceae bacterium
GACGGGATTCGAACCCGCGACCCCCAGCTTGGGAAGCTGGTGCTCTACCAGCTGAGCTACGCCCGCTTATCGTATGAGTATTATCCAAATTTTTCAAAAGTGTGTCAACCTCATATAAGGCTATCGAAAAAATGCAAAAAAATTTATCCAATAATCATTCCAAAATCACCCAGACATGATTGATGACTAAACTGAACCATTCATTCAAACCATTGAAAGAATCGTATCAATAAAGGTAAACATCACTTTGTATAATGTGATGACCTTTTAGTAGATTAAAAGCCCCCAGAGTGGGGGCTTCTGAGTCATTTGCTCTCGTTCCAAAGTCTCATGAAAGTTTCCAAATCATTTCCGTTCACCTTTCCGTCTCCATTGAGATCGTATTTTTTATCATTACTCCAAAGTGCGTTTTTCAGCGCGTTCCAATCTGATTCATCCACATCTCCGTCATCATCAAAATCTGCTTTTGACCACTCAGGCACTCCGACTATTGGTGCATACATCGAGTAGTATTCTATTTGCCATTTAGCAACTTTACCATTCTCATACTGCTTCTTTGTTATAGCTGGTACTACGTAGTATCCATCCCATCCCCAGGATGAACCCCATGAGTTCTTTATAACCCAGAAAAGCGTTGCTTCATTCGTCTCGCCAGTGAACGGATCTGTGTATGTTAAAGAAGTAGCATCTTCATCTAGCCATCCAAGTTCTTTAAGTGCACTGACATCAAGCCATCCAACGAGCGTTACGGCATGCCCACCATCAATGGTATTATTTGCGGGTACATAGACGCCTTTGTCATACCAGAAGAAATCACTTGGAACCATATACATAACAGACAAAGCTCCGTATTTTACTATAGCCTCTTTTATCGTGTTTATATAGTTTTCATAACTCATGTTGAAAGCATCCCTCATATCGTCATAGCTCAAAATAACTGCCGTTTTGTTTGAAAATTTCAGGGTCTTTTTCCAATCACCCTTGGGGTTCCATTTTACCCACGGCGAGTTATCGTATCCAATGTATGGAAACGTGTTCTCACTCGGCAAACCGTATCTGATGAGGTTGTAAGTTGCAAAGTATGGACTTCCTCCAACATCAGCATTCGAATCTTGTATAACAAACCATCCTTCATAATAAGCAAGGTCCCAATCTATATTGTGATATCCTGCAAACTGCTCTGAAAGGTCAATATCTGATTTTTGAAGCTCAACAGGAGAAGCGGAAGATTTTCCTTTATATTCAAGAACTTGGACAAGATACGCACTTTCCATCGCTGCTGTCGTTGAGAAAGCCCAGCATGTACCATGAAACGCCTGGTCCCTGACAGGGGTATGAATCTGTATAAAATTGGTAGGGAGCTCTGTTCCTTGATAAGTGTAAAGGAACTTGCTCGCCATGAACATATCATCTGTACTGGTAAGCTTTGAAGTTTTCAAAAACCTTATAAATCTATCTTTGATCTCTTTTGGAAGCTCTCTTGTCCCGGTCCATTTTTTGAAGAGCTCATCGAGACTTGAAGCAAGCCCTTCGTACCTTTCAAGTCCTTTGAAATATCCCGCTTTCCATGGCAAATCAGGAGTGGAATTTATCTTCTGGACTTCTTTCATCCACTCGTCTTTCAAAGATGCGAAAGAGAATACTACAAGTGCGATTAAGAGAACTGCTACGATTTTTCTCATCACTTTTCACCTCCTTCAAAAGGAACCAAAACAGCGGCATTGTCTACAATCACTCCGTCTATCTGTCTTCCAAGGTTGTCTGTTAAGATGACATTCGGAATATCTTTAAAGTTTGGATATTTTGTGAAATCCCCTTCATACCATATTCTGATATTAGCTATGGAGCTTGAAGAATTGTTTATATCGAAGACAAGAGTAGCCAAAACTGTGTCTTCAACAGGCTCTGATTCATCGCCACCATTTACAAATCCCTTGTAAAGATAAACAACATCTCCACCTGTGTATTCAACAACAGAGGCGCTATCATCTACCTTGTAGTAGTTAAGTTCCTTTTTCCCTTCCCAGAAATTGCTCCATTCAACATCTGAGAGCGTTAGGTTTGTGGAGTAAACAACCGGGATCTGCATGTAAAGAAGGTCTGAAGAGAACGTGGTATCTTTGTCCGTCTCATTGCTGTAGTGCTCTTCCTTTGATAGATATGATTTGAGATTTTCAGCTGTTATAGGAATGTAGAGTTTGCTGGATTCTTGATCGACTTTTGCTGAGATTTTATCTACCTTTAGTGTGGGTTCATTCTGGGTTTCATATCTTTCGTTGAGGTTGACAAGTTGATATGCAGTAAGGTAGGGATCCGTCGAGTTCATAACTTTGTCATAAGCTTCAAATCCAATGAACAGTTTAAGTTTATTTGATACATTAAATCCGACTTTTGTCCAACCCACAAAGGTTGATGCACCTGTTTCATCAATATCGAATCCAGGTATATACATCTCTTTATCGGAAATTACCATAACCCAATACTTTGGATTAGTAGTTATATAGTACCACTTGTGCTCAGTACTACTTGCTATCGAAAGAATTTTTAAGTCGTCGTATACTCCATCCCCATCACTGTCAACCAGGTTAATTCTGCCCACCCTTCTACCTAATTCTGTATCAAACAAGTAAAATCTAACTAACAAGTATTTCACATCTTCACTAGAGGACCACTCAAATTCTTCGTATCTTCCATTTGGATCAAAATCTCCATCCCAGAGATACTGATGTTCTCTACTTCCTCCAATGAAGTATAGCTGAGGAGGAGTTGTATCCACGCTGAACTTTCTTGTGAGCGGCGGCATATCAATTCCTTTGATCTTGAGATAGAACTTGTAATTTCCATCAGACAGTCCCATGAGTTTTACACTCGTTGAATCAACATCCGTCCAGTTTTCTCCATCAAACGAGTACTGATACTCAACAGGAGCTCCTGAGAGTTCCTCCCAAGCAACTGTCACGGTTCCATCCCATGTCGGACCTCCTATTATTTCTCCGTCTTCTGGCTTAACGAATTCCAAGCTGGTAACGAAGAAGTTAACGCTGTCAAGAAGAGTTTGGTTGTCTTTTTCTCCGCCATACAGAGAAACCGTGTACTCTCCTACTTCTTCAGGAACGAAAGAATAACTTTCTTCAGTAGCCGGAATAGTTATCTCACTACCATCTGGTGTGCTTATAACTATCTCATATGGAACGTTGGCTTTTTCGTAGTTAACCGTATACCACTCTATGGTCACAGTGCTTCCAAGCGTATAGATCTCCTGAACCCCCTTGATAGTCCCATAAGGCTGAGGTTGACTACAGCTGGTGAGAGATAATAAAAGCGCTAAAACAACAAGTGCAAACACCCAGAAATATCTACGCATTCCCACACCTCCTTGAAATAGGATTGATTGTGGTATATTCTAACACGGTTTAAAGAAACAAGCTTGGAGGAGAAAATGTGAAGTTGTCTGAAGCTGCAGTCGGTACAAAGGTTAAAATATTATCTGTGAACTTCCCACCAGAACTCCAAGGAAGAATTTTAGGACTTGGGTTTGTCCCAGGTGCGATAGTCGAAGTTATCAAGGAAGCACCTTTCGGAGATCCGCGGGTTTATATGGTCCACGGAAAGATGATCACCCTCAGAAAAAGTGAAGCAGATCTAATAGAAGTCAAGCCTTTGAGTAGACAGTTTCCCCTATCCATGGCAGAAGTGGGAAAGAGATACATAATAAAATCATTTCTCGGAGGGCCTTTTTTCATATCAAGGGTAAGGTCGATGGGAATTGATATTGGAAACATTATTGAAGTAAGGTCCAAGTTTCCAATGACAGTTGTTGTAAGCGGGAAAGTAGTCAGAATTGGTATGGGAATGGCTGAGAAAATACTTGTGGAGGAGATCTGATGTGAGCATAGTCGCTTTCGTCGGAAATCCAAATGTTGGAAAGAGTTCACTCTTTAACGCCATCACGGGAGCTCGCCAGTATGTCGCGAATTGGCCAGGTGTCACAGTCTCAAGAAAAGAGGGAATCCGGCGCTGGAGAGGCAGAGAGATAAAGTTTGTCGATCTTCCTGGAATCTACTCTCTCGGTGCTATATCTATAGATGAGAAGATCACAAGGGACTATCTTTTAAAAGAATCCCCAGATGTTGTCGTTGTTGTTGTGGATGCATTGAACATGCAGCAAGGGCTTTACCTTCTCATAGAAGTCCTTGAAATGAGAGAGAATGTAATGCTAGTAGTCAACGCGATAGATGAAGCGAAAAAGCGCGGAATGAATATAAACAAATACGAACTTGAAAAGCATTTTGGCGTCCATGTTGTATTTACATCGGCTGTAACAGGAGAAGGGATAGAAGAGCTTCTTGATAAGATACTCCATATAATAACAACTAAGGAAGTACATTCATTCGTTGAGCTTACATATCAAAAAGAAATAGAAGAAAAAGTTAAAGAATTAGAGAAGAAAATCGAAAATATCGAAGATCTAAAACCTTACAAACCGCGCTGGCTAGCCTTAAAAGCTCTTGAGGGTGATCCAGAAGTGCTAAACCTTTTGAAGAAATTTGGAATATCCATCCCAGATGAGGAAAGCAAAAAATACAAAGAGATGATAGCCCAAAGGAGATATCAGTACATAGATTCCGTCCTAAAAGAAGCAATAACGAGCTTTGGCCAAAAGCTGACGATTTCTGAAGCGCTCGATCATGTCATAACTCATAAGTTCCTAGGGATACCGATATTTCTAGCGATGATGTATTTGGTATTCACATTCACTTTTAATGTGATGTCACCTTTGTCAGATCTCATAGATATCGGAATTTCAAACTTAGGAGAATGGCTCAGAAATGTTATGGGGAGTGGCTGGGTAACTTCACTCGTTGTGGATGGAGTAATCAATGGAGTTGGGGCTGTTCTCGTATTCGTTCCAAATATCTTTGGTATGTTCTTAGCGCTCGGATTCATGGAGGAAGTAGGATACTTGCCAAGAGCAGCCTTTGTCATAGACAAATTGATGTACAAACTCAAGCTTTCTGGAAGATCTTTCATGTCACTGATTCTGGGATTTGGCTGCAATGTTCCAGCTGTTATGTCGACAAGGGGAATAGCTGATCCAAGGGAGCGATTGATCACCATACTGGTATCTCCGTTTATAACTTGTTCTGCTAGGCTCCCGATCTACATACTCTTGGCTGGGATATTCTTCAAGGGTCACGAGGCTGCTGTCATATTCGCTCTTTATATATCTAGTATTATACTGACAGCTGTGTCGGCAACTTTGCTAAACAAGATATTATTCAAAGGACAGCCTGTCCCACTTGTTATGGAGCTTCCAAGGTACAGGCTTCCCGGTTTTAAAAATCTTTGGCTATATGTTTGGGAAAGAGGTAAACACTTTTTAGAAAAAGCTGGAACTATTATCCTGGTATCTGCAATAATCATATGGTTTCTTGGAAATTATCCTGCTCCTGCTGATAAAAGTTTTGCAGCTGATCTTGGAAAATTCTTCGAGCCTATTTTTCGGCCTCTTGGATACGATTGGAGGATGGTCACAGCTTTGATATTTGGAACCGCTGCAAAAGAAGTGGTTGTATCGACTTTTCAAATGATGTACGGAGATCCGGCTTCTGTGCTTCCAAATTTGATAACTCCACCCGTCGCTCTGTCGTTCATGTTCTTCGTGATGGCTTATATCCCATGTCTTGCAACGATAGCTGTAATTAAAACAGAAGCGGGAGGCTGGAAGTGGGCGACTTTTTCCGTGCTTTATAGCTTATCAGTTGCTTACACGATTTCTCTTCTCATAAGCGTAATAGGGAGAGCGATATTATGAAAGTGATTCTGGTGGTGTTTTTTGTGATTTTTCTTCTCATAGGCTTGTTCTACATATTCAACGAAAATGTGCTGTGGGGGCTACTTGTAGAAGTTGTCGCACTTGTTTATGTCTTTGGGCTCGAGCCAGCTTACGGTGAAAACAGATGGCACCCAGCCGCTCACATTTTCGCAGGTGGGATTTTTTCGATACTGATAAGTGGATTTTTAATCCTTGAGAAACTCATGTCTCTCTTATCAGAGCCTCAAAGAATAACAAGACTTGATGTGATTTTTATGATCGCTAGCTTAGCGGCTTTTCTGATCAGCTTGAAATTTGTACGGGAATTCGAGGCGTAAATGTTATACTCAATCTGGATAATCCTTTGAGAAGGAGGTATTAGAATGAGTGAGTCGCTTCTGCAACCGCCAGGTCCCTTATATGAGATGGCCCAGCACCAGTTTCTGAAAGCTGCCGAGCTCATAAACCTGGACGAGAATATAAAGAGATTCCTGCTCTGGCCCCAACGAATCCTAACAGTTCACTTCCCGGTGATGAAGGACAATGGAGAGGTTCAGATGTTCGTGGGTTACAGAGTCCAGCATAACACAGCGAGAGGACCCGCTAAAGGAGGAATAAGGTACCACCCCAATGTGAATCTGGATGAAGTAGCATCTTTGGCTTTTTGGATGACATGGAAATGTGCTGTTATGAACCTTCCCTACGGAGGAGGAAAAGGCGGGGTAAGGGTGAACCCCAAGGAGTTTTCAGAAAGAGAAATAGAAAGGCTTTCAAGGAGGTTTTTCTCAGAGATTCAAATGATGATAGGCCCCAACAAAGACATACCAGCCCCAGATGTTAACACAAACGAGCAGATAATGGCTTGGTACATGGACACCTACAGTATGAATGTTGGCGCAACTGTTCTCAGCGTTGTCACCGGAAAGCCGGTCGACCTGGGCGGATCTGAAGGAAGATCTGAGGCTACCGGTAGAGGAGTTTCAATAGTGGCAAGCGAGGCGGCAGATGTTCTGGGAATGGACATAAGAAACGCCACAGTAGCCGTTCAGGGATTTGGGAATGTTGGTTCAAACACTGCTAGGATAATTTCAAAAGAATATGGTGCAAAAGTTGTCGCAGTTTCTGACATAAGTGGAGGAGTTTACAACGAAAATGGGCTTGACATAGACGATCTTATAAGTTACAGAGATGAAAATGGTGGTCTCATAAAAGGATATCCAAAGGGAAAACCCATAACTAACAGAGAGCTTCTCACTCTAGATGTTGACATACTCATACCTGCTGCCCTTGAAAATGCGATAACTGCAGATATAGCGAAGGACATAAAAGCAAAGATAATAATTGAAGGTGCAAACGGGCCGACCACGGAAGAGGCTGAGAAGATTCTCCTAGAAAAAGGGGTTTTCATAGTTCCCGATATACTTGCTAATGCCGGTGGTGTCACGGTATCGTACTTTGAATGGGTTCAAGATCTTCAGAGTTTCTTCTGGGATATAGACGACATAAGAAAGAAATTGAAGAGAATAATGGTCAAACAGTTTGGAGAGGTCTACAAAACTAAGAAGAAGTTCAATACCGATATGAGAACCGCGGCATACATAGTTGCCATAGACAGGGTAGCAATGGCTGTCAAAAGGAGAGGTTACTACCCAATGTGAGGTGATCGATTTGTCATCGAGTAGGGAGATAACCCTCGATCTTGTCAGAGTCACGGAAGCTGCTGCTTTGATGTCAAGCAGACTTCTTGGTAGGGGAGATAAAAACGCTGTAGACCAAGCAGCGGTCGATGCTATGAGAGGAATGCTTGATTACATAAACATGAAAGGAAAGGTTGTAATAGGTGAAGGAGAAAAAGATGAAGCACCGATGCTTTATATAGGAGAAGAAGTTGGAAATTGGGGAGAAAATGCTCCAGAGCTAGATATAGCAGTCGACCCAGTGGATGGAACAAGACTTGTTGCCTATGGAAGGCCAAATGCTATAAGCGTTATAGCCGCTGCAGAAAGGGGAAAGATAGCCTACATTCCAACCTTTTACTCTCTGAAACTCGCTGCTGGACCGGAGCTCAAGGGAAAATTGGACATAAATGCACCTATAAGAGAAAACATAAGAGTGGCTGCTGCAATACTTGGAAAAGAAATAAGTGAATTCACCGTGGTGATACTAGATAGAGAGAGACACCGCGAAATAATAGAGAAAGTTAGATCGCTTGGAGCAAGGATTAAACTTATAAGCGATGGAGACATAGCTGGAGTTATTGCCGCGGCGATGCCAGAGAGTTTTGTCGACATGTATATAGGAATTGGAGGAACTCCCGAAGGGATTCTCGCAGCAGCGGCTTTAAGAACAACAGGTGGAGAGATACAGATGAAAATGTGGCCTATAAATGAAGATGAGAGAGAAAGCCTTGAAAAAGAGGGATGGGATCTTGAAAAAGTGTATTTCACAGAAGATTTGGTTGGTGGGGAGGAAGTAATATTTGCAGCTACAGGAGTCACGAACGGTGAATTTTTAAACGGAGTAAAGTATGGAAAACACAAAGCTATAACAGAATCCATAGTTATGAGATCAAAAACTAGAACGATCAGAAAGATAATCACATATCACGACCTCAGATATAAAACTATACCGCTCAAGAGTGAAGGAGAAGTAAAGCTTGTGAGGATAGATTATTAAAACTTGACAAATTGCATCGGCATGATGTAAATTCAAGCGTGTTTGAGAAATCTGCAGGAGGTGAGGTAAGGTTGAAGAAGGGAATACACCCAGAGATGAAACTCGTCACTGTCAAATGTGCTTCTTGTGGTGCAGAGCATACATTCTGGACGACCCGAGAGAGCGTGAAAATAGATGTGTGCTCGAATTGCCACCCGTTCTACCAGGGTAAAGGTGCTGGAGCTATAATAGTTGACACCGAAGGAAGGATTGAAAAATTCAGGAAGAAGTACGGAGATTCTTATCTCAAAGCGTGAGCAATCTGTTTTGTGGGAGGTTGGCAGGGTGAAAGTCGGCGATCATGTGAAAGGAAAAGTCGTGAAAACTCTAAAGTACGGTGCTATCTTAGAGTTCGAAGGTGGTGAGAAAGGGTTCGTTCACATATCGAAGATAGCAAAGGGATATGTAGAAAAAGTCGGCGACTTCTTGAAGGAAGGTCAGGAGATCGAAGGGAAGATCATAGGGAAAACTAAAGACGGAAAATGGGAAGTTACTCTGAAAGGGATGAATCTGGAACCAAAGAAAGAAGCCGAGACGAGTGAAGAAGACAAGAAAAAGCAAGACTTTGAAAAGAAACTCAAGAGATTCCTCAAGGAAAGTGATGCCAAGTTTTCTGAGTACAGGAAAAGAATGGAGAAAAAGGGAAGAAGAAGCCGCTGGTGAAAAAGACAAAAACAAAAACGCCCACCGATTGGTGGGCGTTCTCTTTATTTACTTTATCTCTACCTCTGCTCCAACTTCTTCTAGTTTCTTCTTGAGCTCCTCAGCCTCTTCCTTGGTTACACCGCTCTTGATCACAGCATCAGGAGTTCCAGCTTTCTCGACGAGATCTTTCGCTTCCTTGAGTCCAAGTCCTGTGATCTCTCTAACAACTTTGATAACTTTGATCTTTTGAGAGCCATAGCTCTTGAGTACGACATCAAATTCCGTTTTCTCTTCAGCCTGACCTCCTGCAGCTCCAGCCGCTCCCATCATCGGCATAGCGGCCATAATCGGCGCAGAAGCACTGACTCCAAATTCATCCTCAAGTCTTTTAACAAGATCTGCAAGCTCCGCAACCGTCATTTCCTTGATAGCCTGTACGATTTCATCAATCGTCATGCCACACACCTCCTCACTCTTCTTTCTTCTCCTTTATGGCATTCAAAACATATACGAGGTTCCTCGTAAGACCAGAAAGTGCATAAACAAGACCTCTGATTGGCCCCTGAACAGCACCAACGAGCATGGCGTAAAGTTCCTGCTTCGATGGAAGTTTGGAAAGCTCTTCTACCTGCTCTCCACCAAAATACTTTCCTTCCATGAAGCCGCCCTTGAACCTGAAAGTCTCTATTTTGTTGTCCTTCACATAGTTGTAGATGATCTTTATAGCTTCTATAGGATCCCCATCTGTGACATAAAGAATAGCAGTTGGTCCATGAAGGTCTTTTTCAACCTCAGACATATCGAAACCTATCTTCTCAAGTGTAATTCCGAGCAGCGTGTTCTTAACTACCATATACCTTGCTCCATCTGCGAACTTCTCTCTGAGACTCTCTCTAAGACCCTTCATATGGTCAACTGTCATTCCGGTGAAGTCAGTAAGAAGGATCAAAGAAGACTTTGGGAGAACCTCTTGAAGAAACTCCAGTATCTCTGCTTTCTTCTTTCTGGTTATCAAGTCTTCACACCTCCTTTCTAAAAAAGAAAAAGGCCTCTACGAGGCCCACCACAAGCTTACTGCTTGGGGAGCCTCAGGCAGGCGGCTATCGCCCTTTATTCGTACCTGCCGTCTCTGGCTCTCGCTGCGTCGTAATATACCAGCAAAAGTAAACGTGGTCAAGAAGTGAGAATCCACCTAATCCGTAACAAAAAGTAAGGAGAATGCTAATATAGATAAAGCACATAACGTTCCATAAGCGAACAACGAAAAGAGTGGAACTGTAAGTACACTGTGGTCAATTTAGCCTGAATCTTGGATTACGGAATTTCTCAGTTGTGGTAAAGTCAATTTTCCTGTAGCTTATCATGAAAGATTTCTTTAAGATTTTTGATATTCAGCATATTTTGGTTAAAAAAGCTCTCCCAATTTTTGTAAATTCTGAAAGTAATTCCTTTATCGCTAAAATATTGTTTAGTATACTTAAGTATCAATCTTCTGATTAGGGGTATGATTTCGGTAAATTTGTATCGAGTTTTGTATCTACTCCTTGCTGGAATCTTATAAACGTCAATAAAGCCTCTTTCGATATTGTTAGGAACTTTATCAACATTGTATTTCCAGAATTTTTCTTCTTTTTTGTTTTTTGGGATAGAAATTTCTTTTTGATAATCTTCTTTCCACTTCCAAAAGTCTCCTTCCATTTTTTTTAAAAGTTTCTCATCAATTATAGTAAAGTCAAGATCTGACTCTGGATATCGGAAAGGTGATGTAAATTTCTTAGGATCTAAAGATAATCCCAATTTTCCACTACCTATCATGAAAACTTTTCTAAAATCGATATTTAACTCTTTCACAAGCAATGTTCTCACTCTTTCATATAATATTGGAATATCTTTGAAAACATACGGAACACCCTCAGTCAACCAAAGTTTCATGAACTCTTCTAAAGATTCTTCATCTTCCTTGAAGAGCAGATCAGAAAGAGCTTTCTTTAACTGATTGGAAGATGGATATGGATGTTCTAGTGCAGTTAAATGATCGCTTATATGATTAAATATCAATCCATTCACCTCCTAACTTTTTATTTAAATCATTTGGAAAATACTTTTTATAAATACTGTATAAACTGTCCAATTCCTTTTTAGAAAACAGTTTTCTTATCTCTTTCCTTCTTAAAACCTTAATTACTCGAC
>WGAO01000058.1 GCA_015489065.1 Thermotogaceae bacterium
AGCACTCTATCTCGCCTTTCTTCTGAGCCTCTTCTCTTTCTACCTTTTCTTCTACACTCGCCGCTGGAGGAACTATGACATTGTCTTTGATTATCTCGTTGTTTGGCCAATTGTGCGGTATTGCAACTCCGTTCTCATCAGATACCTGGAATCCCTTGATCATTCTGAGTATCTCATCAACATTTCTTCCGAGCTCTTGTGGATAGTATAGAATCGCTCTTATAACAGCGTTTGGATCGACTATGAAAACCGCCCTGACAGTGTTCGTTCCTTTGTTTCCGTGTATAAGCCCAAGTTTGTTGGAAACATTTCCAAGATCATCAGCTATAACTGGGAACTCTATTTCAACTGGTTTTCCATCGACTTTTATGTTTTCTTTGATCCATTCGATCCACTTTATGTGAGAAAAAACCTGATCTATGGACAACCCTATGAGTTCTGTGTTGAGCTCTCTGAATTTGTCATATCTAAGCTGAAATGCCACAAATTCAGTTGTACAAACCGGTGTAAAGTCAGCTGGATGACTAAAGAGAACAAACCATTTTCCTTTGAAATGATCTGGGAGCTTTATTTTTCCATGGGTCGTGTTGACCTCCATCTCCGGGAACTTTTCACCTAACAATGGAATATTACCTGGCATTATCCCACCTCCTTGAAATTTTAATTAGGCTTTCCGAAGTGTATTTTAATATATGTTAGCACCTTAAGTCAAGGTTTGAAAAGATCTTTTTGCAAGTAATCATACGTTTTGTTGAAACTTCAACTCTTAATGACAAAGGGCGGGGAAATCCCCGCCCTTTGCGCTTAGAACTCTTTTAGTTACTGCTTTGTCACCAACTTGAGCGCCACTGGTATGTATATTCTTCCAGAGCTCAGATATTCGACAGCTTTCTGAACCGCCATGTATCCCATCTTAGATGGCTGCTGAGCTATCGTAGCGTACATGTCACCTCTCTCGACAGCTTTCACCGCATCAGGTATCGCATCGAATCCGACAACAATAACTTTCTTAAGCAGACCAGCTTCTCTAAGGGCTTCAATTGCTCCCAATGCCATTTCGTCATTCTGTGCAAAGACTGCATCGATATCCGGGTGAGCCTGAATGATGTTTTCCATCACCGTAAGACCTTCTGCTCTATTAAAGTTTGCAACTTGCTTTGCAACAATTACAAGCCCTGGGTATTTCTTGAGTTCTTCCTCAAAGCCCTTACCTCTGTCTCTGGCAGCAGATGTTCCCGGAATTCCAACTAATTCCACTACTTTTCCTTTTCCATGAAGCGCCTTTGCTATGACTCTTGCCGCCATCCTACCTCCTTCTACATTGTCGGATGCTATGTGGAGGAGCACCTTACCCCCATTGGCCGATCTATCAACCGTTATAACAGGGATTCCCGCCTCGTTTGCGCTCTCCACAGCACTGACTATCGCGTCACTATCAGTAGGATTGATGATTATCAGATCTACCTTCTTTTCAATGAGATCCTCTATGTCGTTGAGCTGTTTTGCAGGATTGTCTTGGGCATCCAGAACGATTAAATTGACTCCAAGCTCGTCCGCTGCTTTTCTAGCTCCATCCCTAAGCTCCACGAAAAATGGATTGTTGAGAGTAGAGAGCGATAGCCCTATCGTGAACTTTCCTGCGGCAATTACAGTAGTCAGAAATAAAACCGCCAAAATAAACATGCCAAATTTCCTCACCATACCCACCTCCTCAGTCTTTCTTTTCGAGTAAAACCGCCAGGAGTATTACTACTCCTTTGACTGCTTGCTGATAAAATGGAGAAACATTGAGTAGATTCAGACCGTTGTTAATAACCCCCATTAATAAAGCTCCGAAGAAAGTTCCAATGACCCCTCCTGTTCCTCCAGAAAGGCTAGCCCCTCCCAACACCACGGCTGCTATAGCATCAAGTTCATATCCAACACCAAAAATGGGCTGAGCACTGTTGAGACGGGCCATCAATATGATAGCGCTTACTGCTGATAGAACCCCACTAATCGTATAAAAAACTATTTTGTAGATATTTACCTTCACACCGCTCAATCTCGTAGCTTCTTCATTTCCACCTATAGAATACGCATACAACCCAAGTTTCGTCATTTTCATGAGATACCACATGATGATCATCACTATTAACATTATAATGATTGGAACCGGTACTCCCAAAATTTTCCCTCTACCAATATATCCAAAACTTCTTGGAAAACCCGTTATCGGCATACCATTTGTGTAAACCAATGTGAAACTTCTTGCTATAGCCATAGTAGCAAGAGTAGCAATAAATGGCTGCATTTTTCCCTTTGTAACCAGAATGCCGTTGATACTTCCAAAAATAGCGCCTATTCCAAGAGCTGCAAGTATTCCAAACGCGACCTCTCCTTGTTTCAAGATAGACGCCCCAACAACTGCACTGAAAGCAAAAACCGAACCGACTGAAAGATCTATTCCCCCTGAGATGATCACAACGGTCATTCCAAAAGCCATTACCGCTTGAATAGAAACCTGTCGAAGTATGTTTATTTGATTTGACAGTGACAGAAATCTGCCAGAGAGAATTCCAAGGAGTATGTATAAACCTATCAACCCACCAAGGGCGGGGTTTTTTCTGAAGAACTCCGTTATTCTTTTCAAATCACATCACTCCTGTGGCCGCTCTTAATATATTTTCCTGGGTTATCTCATCTTTTTGAAGTAACGCTGTCATCTTTCCTCTATGAAGCACCATAACTCTGTCGGATAAGCTAACTATCTCCGGAAGCTCTGATGATACAAATATTACGGCTTTTCCGAGGTTTGCCAAACTGTTGATCATTTTGTAAACCTCCACTTTTGCGCCAACATCGATCCCTCGTGTCGGCTCCGCTAGTATTATCACGTCCGGTTCCCTAAACATGTATTTCCCTATAACAACCTTTTGTTGATTTCCACCGGATAAGTTCTTAACAATTTGCTTTATAGACGGGGTTTTTATGTTAAATCTTTTCACTGCTTCTCTAGCTAATTCCGATGCTTTCTTCCAAGACAAGTAGATCGCATTGGAAATTTTATCGGTGTTGGGGAGAGAAACATTTTCCACGATACTCATACCGAGTACTAAACCATGCTTTTTCCTTTCCTCTGGTATGAGGACAATGCCATTTTTGAGGGCATCTATTGGACTTTTCAATCTCATCAAACTCTTTCCAAATACATTCATACTATCAAAACGATTTCTTATGGCTCCAAACAATCCAAGTGCTAATTCACTTTTTCCACATCCCACAAGACCTGCTATACCAAAGATCTCCCCTTTTTTGACCTCAAACGAGAGTCTTGAGACATATCCTGGGATCTCGAAATTACTTACTCTAAAAGCTACTTCGCCCCTGGGGGTGTTGTACTTAGGATACATATCTTCTATCTTTCTTCCAACCATTAATTTTATAATATCATCCCTTGAAAATTCGTTTAAATTTCCCTCTCCAACTTTTCTTCCATCCCTTAGAATTAAAACTCTGTCCGCTACCTCAAAAATCTCATCCAGTCTGTGTGACACGAAGATAACTGAAACCCCTCTACGCTTTAATTTTCGGATAATGTCAAAAAGCCTTTCCACTTCGTATTCCGTTAATGTAGCAGTAGGTTCATCCATCACTATTATCTTTGCATCATAAGCCAGTGCTTTTGCGATCGAAACCAGCTGTTTTTCAGATACATTGAGTTTTCCAACTTCTATCCTGGGATCAATATCAAAGCCAAGCTCTTGTAAGATTTCACCCGCTCTCTTTTCCAAATATGAATGTTTTACTCTAAATTTCCAGGGTTCTCTACCTATGAAAACATTTGCATAAACCGGTAAATTCTCTGCCAACGCTAACTCCTGATATATGACAGATATCCCTGCTCTAATAGCATCTATAGTTGACCTAAATTTTTTCTCTTTTCCTTCTAAAAATATTCTTCCACTATCTGGACGATGCACGCCACTTAAAATCTTGATCAACGTGCTTTTTCCAGCACCGTTTTCGCCGACAAGAGCGAGAATCTCGCCTTTATTCAACTCAAGTGTGACAGAGTCAAGTGCAAGAACGCCTGGGAATTTTTTCGTTATGTTCTCCATTAGGAGAAGTGGCGTAATTTTCACCTCCCATAATCTTTAAAAATACTATCACATTCCTTTGGCAAGTTCGTACATTCCTTCTCTTCTATCATTTCCCAGACTACCCTTCCTATTGGATTGTCAACTCCAGCTAAGAAGTCTGCAAGATGAAGATGAAGGCACTTGACCTTGGTAAGATCTCTTATCCCACCACTTCCAACTTCTTTGAGTAAGGCTTTGACCATTTCATCTTTTGTGAGTTTTTCTCTCTTTTCTTTAATTTGAAGATGAGCTTTTACGAGACTTTTTCTGAAATCCTCATCTTTCTGAATTATCTCTTCGAATTTCTTTATCCAACCGTTTGATTCCAGCCTCGATACTTCTTTTCTCAGATATGGACAGGTGAGCCAGTGAAGTGTGGGAAATGGCTTTCCATTTTTTTCAGGAAAGCTTTCTATAACTACCGGAAAACCTCGACTGCATCTTCTAACAACCCTTCTAAAATTGTATATATCCCTTCCAAGTTGCCGCTTTACAACTTTAAGATCATCGCCGTCCAATCCTCATCTCTCCTGATCTCTAAAACTTTTAACCCCACTGATTTATAAAGTCTGAGAACATTTTGAAGCTCCTCCTTGTTTATTCCAGAGAGCACCAAAAAACTCGTGTTTTTCATAACTCTCCTTGAATCATTTACCATCTTTTTGAGCACCTCTGGAACTATGTTCGCAACGACAAAATCGTACTTCTTTTTCACATCATTCAACAAATCACCCAATCTAAATTTCACTTTAACATTGTTAAGCTCAGCGTTATCTTTTGCAACCTCTATAGCGTTTTTATCCAAGTCTATGCCAAGAACTTCGGAAGCTCCCAACTTTGCTGCTAATATGGATAAAATTCCACTTCCTGTACCAACATCTAGGAAGCTCATTCCCTTCTTGAAATAATCCACTATAAAAGATGCCGCAAGTTTTGTTGTTGGATGTATTCCTGTTCCAAAAGCCATACCAGGTGGTATTCTCAAAATGATTTCTTCTTCTCCTTTGTAATTTCCAACCGGGTCTACTACAACCCCTCTGACAAGCTCGAAAGGTTCTTTTAATTGATTTTTCATCCAATCAAGTGGATCTACTTCTTTCACCTCTATCGGCTCAAAGCCCTCAGATTTCATAAATTCATCTACACGGGGATCGTAGCTTCTTAAAAAGATACCTTGTTCGTTCTCTTCTATCGCATGAGGTGCATTCAATTCAAAAAGGCGCTCCTCTATCCTCTGGAGCGCCTCCTTATCTATCACATAGACTGCTTCTCTTATCTTCATTCAATTTCCTCCAACTTTTTCACTCTTCTTTCGTGCCTTCCACCCTGGAACTGAGCATTGAGAAATGCATCTACTGTCCAATTTGCAAGCTCCTTACCCATAAGCCTACCAGCCATCACAAGTACATTTGCATTGTTGTGCTCTCTTGCAAGCCTCGCCATGTCCGGATACAAGCACAGAGCAGCTCTTATACCTTTGCACTTATTAGCAGCTATGGACATTCCAAGACCTGTACCACAAATTAATATTCCAAAATCCACACCATTTCTGACTTCGTCGCAGACTTTCTTAGCGTAATCCGGGTAATCTACCCTCTCCTCGGAATAAGTACCGACATCTAAAACTTCTATCCCTTTAGATTTAAGATATTCTTTTACAGATTCTTTGAGCTCATAGCCAGCGTGATCACTCCCTATAGCTATTCTCATCACTTCACCTCCAGAGCTTCTTCCAAAGTGTCAACAACGAGCAAAATTTTATTCAAGGATGTTATATCAAGAATTCTCTTTATACTCTCACTAGGAGCTGCTATTATCAAAATTCCATTATCTCTGAGACCTTTCTGTATAGATATCAGAACTCCTAGAGCATAACTATCTATGCTCTTAACACCTGAAAAATCCAGTATGATCTTTTTCACATCATCTTTTAAACATTCTTTTTTCAGCCACTCCTTAAATTCAGAGGAATTCGACATATCAAGGGAAGGAGACATCCTTACTACGACGGCATCTTTCAACCTTCCACAGTCCATCACGGAGAATCACCTCATTCTCTTTATAGCATCATCTACGGTATCAAATATTGGAACAACTTTATCAAGGGCTGTTATAGCAAAAAGTCTTCTAACACTATCAACAAGACCAGCTATCGCGAAACTTCCCCCGTTCATTCTACAGCTTTTGTAAAGGCTGATTATCGTTCCAAGAGCTGAACTGTCCATGTAAGAAACTCCCGACATATCCAGAACTATGTTCACCTTTCCTTTATCTATAAATTCACTCGATATTGCATTTTTGAAGTTCGTTGAATTTGTAACATCGAGTTCACCCTGCGGAATAACCACTACTACATTCCCTTTTTCATATGATCTGTACATGCTCACCCCTCCCGCACATTCAACCTATTATCCTTATCACTCCAACAAGCTTCCCCAATATTCTGACCCTATCCGGCTCAACTACTATAGGACTCATCTCCGGATTTGAGGGTTTAAGGACTACCATCTCATTCTCATAAGAGAGCCTTTTCAGAGTAGCCTGCTCATTGTCTATTGAAACGGCTATTATATCCCCGGGATCTGCAAAATCCTGTTTTCTTATGATGACATAATCTCCATCCACTATATGGTCACCTATCATGCTGTTCCCTCTAACTCTGAGGGCAAAATAATCAAATCCAGCGGACATCATAGTTTTGGGGACTTCTATTTCTTCTTCCGACTCCTCGACCATGTCTATAGCTTCCCCAGCAGCTATAGTACCAACAACCGGGACAAGCACAGCTTCAGTTCTTCTAGATATATTGATAGCACGTGCCTTTTTACCAGATCTCTTTATATAACCTTTTTTTTCAAGGGCTACTAGATGCATCTGAGCACCGCGCGGGGTTATTCTGAATCTCCTCGCTATATCCCTTATACTCGGTGGATATCCGTACTTATTCATGTACTCCTCTATAAAAATCAAAACTTTTTTTTGCTTCTCAGTTAAACCCTTCAAACGTCAAACACCACCTTCAAAATTTTCTTATTTTCTTTTTCTCTTAAACTCATATGATATGTCATGGCTTTGAATTTAAAACTCTTAATATTCGTCTTTCTATAGACAATTTTGACCTTTCCCCCGCTCACAAATGCTTTTTCTGGTACCCATCCTCTATCCACCATGTATATCATCTCATTTGCTATGTCAAAAACGTCGTCCATCAGATCTCCACTAAGGTTATATGTCTCCTCACGAGTCTCGTTCAGGAAATTTCCTACAGATTCACTTCTGATTATATCAACTAAATCATTAAAAAGTTCACTATTGTTAAAAAAAGTTATTTCATAAGCCACATCTGCAGTGTGAGGTACCTCCTTATACATCACCTCACCACCGAAAGCTGTGCTATCTCATCATCGTCAGACAGAACTATGAGTTTTACTCCTCTGGCATATCTACTTTGAATCGAAACATCCCCTACTTGAAATCTTATCACCGTTCCCTTTTTCGTTATCAATATGACTTCGTCATCATCCATCACCAGTTTGGCTCCGACAACATTTCCCGTTCCCTTTCCCATTGGAAAGCTCTTTAAACCCACACCACCTCTTCTTTGAATCCTGTACTCTCCTACTGGTGTTCTCTTTCCGAACCCCCCTGTTGTAACCGTTAGTATATAACCTTCATCGTTCTCAAGAACTGACATATCCACGACTTCGTCATCGTCTGAGAGCTTCATTCCTATCACACCAGCAGCAGATCTCCCCATAGTTCTTATATCAGAAACAGGAAACCTTATCGCCATACCACCTTTTGTGGCTAGGAATATCGTGTTTCCTTCTTTCCTGGCAAGGGCTGCTGCCGCCACGGAATCATTCTCATCAAGTCTTATTATCCTTATTCCGCGACTTCTTGCAGCGCTTCTTATATCTTCTAGCCTCGTTCTTTTTATCCGGCCTTTTTTTGTAACTATAACTATATCTCCAGCTTCATCATCTAACTGAATCATCTCCAATATCCTCTCACCAGGTTCAAGCTTCAGATAACTCTCGATCTTTCTTCCCTTTGTTCCCCTTGACGAGGTGTCTACCTCATAATTTTTAACAGCGAATGCTCTTCCAAACGAAGTTATGAAAAGAGTTCTCCCTTTGAGTCGTCCGGCTGTCAAAAGGACGACTGCATCTTCATCGGACACCTTTGCACCTCTTAATCCTTTGCCGCCTCTTCTTTGAAGTCTGTAGTTTTTCAAAAGTGTACTCTTTATATAGCCTTTCTTCGTCAGTGTTATAACTATGTCTTCATCCACTATGAGATCCTCGATTGAATAATCCACATTCTCAGAAGTTCCGATCTGCGTTCTCCTTGAATCTCCGTACTCTTTCTTCAAATTCAAGAGCTCCTCTTTCATGACTCTGTAAACCTCGGTGTCGTTTTCTATTATTTTCTTATTCTTTTCCATCTTCCTGTTGAGATCCATGTACTCTTCCACAAGCTTCTCGGTTTCCAGAGCAGTTAATCTCGATAACCTCATATCCAATATCGCTTTAGCTTGTTCCTCTGTAACGCTCAACGTTTCTACAAGTTCTCTTCTCGCCTCTTCAACATCCTTACTGCTTCTGACTATGTCTACTACAGTGTCTATTGATCTGCTCGCTTTCATCAAACCCTCCAGTACATGTGCTCTTCTGGAATACTGGGAGTATTCATATTGTGCCCTTTTCCGTATAACATCAAATCTGTGATCGACAAACACAGCGATTAGGTCCTTTATATTCATAAGACGAGGTCTTTTCATTCCGTCTATTACCAGCATCTGTACAGTAAAAGTGGATTGAAGCGAAGTGTGAACATATAAATTTTTCAGGACAATTCTCCAATCCATGTCTTTGGGGATTTCTATTACCACCCTCATTCCTCTTTTATCAGACTCATCTCTTATATTCTTTATTCTTACTTTGTCGTCATTTTGCGCATACTTGGCTATTTCTTCTATGAGAGACGCTTTGCTAACCATATATGGAATTTCTGTTATCACTATTCTGTCTCTCTTCTTTCCTTCTTCGAAGTGAACTTTTCCCCTGATCTTCAAGCTTCCCTTTCCTGTCTCGTATATGCTTTTCAGGGACTCATCGTTCACGACTATTCCACCGGTTGGAAAGTCCGGACCTTTTATGTACTCCATTATCTCTGACACCGTTATATTGTTGTCGTTTATGTAAGCAACAATCGCACCGACAACTTCGGATAGATTATGGGGTGGTATGGAAGTTGCCATACCTACGGCAATTCCAGACGCTCCATTTATCAGGAGATTCGGAACCTTAGATGGAAGAACATCTGGTTCTGTTAAGCTCTCATCAAAGTTTGGTACCATAGGTACAGTTTCTTTATCAAGATCCTCTAACATCTCCTCCGCAAGTTTGGTTAATCTGGCTTCTGTGTACCTCATCGCGGCTGGAGGATCTCTATCAATTGAGCCAAAATTCCCCTGACCTTCTACGAGGGGATATCTCATAGAAAAAGGTTGAGCCATTCTCACAAGGGTGTCATAAACCGCAGAGTCTCCATGAGGATGGTATTTTCCGAGAACCTCTCCTACTATTCTAGCGCTCTTTTTAAACGGCGATCTGTGTGTGAGTCCCAGTTCCATCATACCGTAAAGAAGACGCCTCTGGACAGGTTTCAAACCATCTCTGGCATCGGGAATGGCTCTTCCTATTATCACGCTCATAGAGTAGTTCAGATACGACTCCACAAGCTCATCTTCCAGAGCTTTCTTTATCACCTGTTCAGGCAAAGTGCATTCCTCCTCTCATCAGTTAGACATAATTATACATCTTTATTGTGGTGGTTCTAATAGCTCGTCAGTTATGGGATCGTAGTACGCCACTATTTTTCCGCCAGACAATATAGCTATCTTGCTTACAAGCCAGCCATTCTCAAAAAATCTGCTGAGTTTTCCCTTGATTATCTTCCCACACTCAGCATAAATTGATATCCAAGTTTCATCAATCTTTCCATTGATCACCGGAACAAGCTTTACTGAACTTCCAAAACGAGCATAAATGAAATCTTTTATCTTATCTTTCCAGTCAAGATGGTAGATTGCCTTTCGTACTTCGCAAATTCTCTTCTTTTCGTTGAATATCGCATCGACTTTTCCAGAATTTTTCACGATAAATCTTAAATGCGACATGCTCAACCCACTTTCAACCCGCCTTTTAAACAGGTCGCTTCCATATATAGCAACGAATTTCTGAGAATTCCCATAGAAAGAGTAGTAGAAAACGAGGACTATTATGATAGCAATCGTCCAAAGAGTTATCTTTCTCATTTCCAACTTTCCATGTATTCCCTTTGTTCTTGAGTCATTTCGTCTATTTCAACACCTATGCTCTTAAGCATGAGCCTGGCTATCTCATCGTCCATCTCACGCGGGAAATTGTAAACAGCCGGTTTCAAATTCTTGTAATTCTTCAGCAGATAAAGTTGCGCGAGCGCTTGTACCGCAAAAGACATATCCATTATCTCAACTGGGTGACCATCCCCAGCTGCGAGATTTACAAGTCTTCCTTCACCTATTACAAAAACAGTTTTTCCGTTTTTAAGCTTATATCCAGTTATGTTCTGGCGCGCCTCGAATTTCTCTATAGCTTCCTTTTCAAGAGTTTCCATATCCACTTCTACATTAAAGTGGCCTGCGTTTGAAAGAACTGCTCCATCTTTCATTGAGTATATGTGATCTATATTTATAACTCTTTTGTTTCCCGTCACAGTAACGAAGAAGTCTCCAATTTTAGCCGCCTCTTCCATCTTCATGACCTCGAATCCGTCCATTATCGCCTCAACGGCTTTCACCGGATCAACCTCAACAACTATAACTTTTGCACCCAATCCTGCGGCTCTGAGCGCAACTCCTCTACCACACCATCCATAACCCGCTACCACGAATTTCTTTCCAGCTATCAGAAGATTCGTATTTCTCATGATCGCATCAAGCGTAGACTGGCCCGTTCCATATCTGTTGTCAAAGAGATATTTCATGAGAGCGTCATTTACCGCCACAACTGGGACTTTCAGAAGACCATCTTTCTCAAGAGCTTTGAATCTCTTGACTCCCGTGGTTGTTTCTTCTGATATTCCCTTCAGGTTTTCAAGAACATCCTTTCTCTCAGTGTGAGCTGTCACTCCGAGATCCGCACCATCATCGACTATGAAATCTGGGTGAACATCGAGAACTTTATGAATAGATTTCCAATATTCCTTTTCATCGTGTGTTCTTTTTGCAAAAACATTTACACCGAATTCTTTCAGAGCTTCTGCAACATCATCCTGAGTTGTTAGCGGATTGCTTCCGGTAACATAAACATCCGCACCAAGAGCGTGAAGAGTTATAGCGAGATTTGCCGTTTTTGCTTCTAAATGTACCGAGACTCCTATTTTGTAGCCTTCAAAAGGCTTCTCTTTTTCATATTTGTTTCTTATCTCCCTGAGAACCCTCATAAATCTCCAGGCCCAATCAATCTTCTTCCTGCCACTCTCAACCATCGGGATCACCTCCGGGGTTATTATCTCATAACTAATAACAAAATGGGCGCCAAAGAGGCGCCCATTTGAATACAAGATCTGAATTGCCTAAATTATTTCTCAACAGAGAAAGTAGACTCTTTCGTCACCGATGTAGAACCATCTGTAACCTTAACTTTCCAATAGTAGATTCCAGATGACAGATTCGAAACTTTGTAAGTTATATTAGAAGGACCCGTTGTTTTGGTGGAGTACACCAAGGCGGATTCATTTTCTACAAGATTTTGATTTGTCGATAGATAAAGATAGGAAGTCAAGGCATCATCGTCTTCATCTTTCACATACCACTCTATAGTAGGAGATGCGTCGGTAGAAGATCCGGGAGTAGGTTTCAACAGATTAACGTGGGGGGCTTTATTTCCAGTTGTAAACGAAGCTACATCTGACAAATCATCAGCTCCGTAGATATCTTTTACATATACCCTCCAATAATATGTTTTGAATGGATCAAGAACAAGTGTCGTAGACGAATTTGTTCCTTCATACTTTGGGGTGATACCTGACATGCTAATAACCTTCGACTTACTCGTAGACACATAAAGTCTGGCCACAACCTTATCATTCTCTGGATCTATCATTTCCCAAGATAATGTAACTTTATGTGTATCCATATTTTCACCACTTTTCGGACTCATTAATGTAACTTCAGGTGTCCCATTCTCGGTTACAAACGAAGCAGTTTTCGATGTTTTAGTAGCTCCACCCATGTCTTCAACAAATACATACCATTTAAATTCTCCTTTATCTAAAGGACTACTTTCAGGAACAGTCCATGAGGCTTCCAAACCTGGATTCATAGTCCCTGTTGCCATCAATATACTTTTGCTGCTATCGGGTTCCACATACAATTTCCAACTGAGTTTATCATCTCTATCTGGATCCGACGCTTTCCAAACAAACGTTGGAAACCTACTAACCTTTTCTCCATCTATTGGTTTTATTAATTCAAGATCTCCAAGTCCATGATTAATTCTAAAAGAACACGAACCTAGTACAAAAAATACCAAGATCCCCGCTAGAAAAACTACAAACTTTCTCATCCTGATCCCCCCTTCTGAAACTTATCTTTTGAAGTTTACCAAAAATAGCCTCCTTTTTTCTAGGTTATTACAATAAAACTTGTGAATTTTCCGTTATTTGTGATATTATTCTCATATGAAAAAGAAAT
>WGAO01000059.1 GCA_015489065.1 Thermotogaceae bacterium
GGTGAGCATGATATAGTCCGAGAAAACCGGTTGACCTGACATATAGTATGTCATGACAGGATAGACCATCATGATATCATCACTGTCTTTAACCAGGTTCATAGTAACTTGAAATCTGCCATTTGAAACATCGTATTCATAACTACTGAGGTTTACATATTCTTTTGCATCCTCCCCACTTAGCAGTTTGTAAGACGAACCATCTCTTATAACAACATATAATCTTATCTTAACCTTGCCGGATATGCTGAGGATTTTCTCTTCTCCCTTACCAATTTTCCCAAACACGCCAAAATGAAGATTAAAACTGTAGCGATTTTCGGGATTCTCCCCACTTCTATAGAGAAGTACATGATACCCAAAACCGCTGTCATACATGTTGCCTCCTTTACTTTCAAGAGATATGCTTGATGGAACCGGAAAGGTCTTGAAGAAAACATGTATCTCATTTCCCCGAATCTTCCCAAAAGATTTCGCTGTTTCTATGATTTTTCTATCCTGATCGGTCGCACCTTTAAATCTTAGGAATGACATAGGCGGAGTAAGAAGCTTTATTCCTATGTCATATTCACCTTCTTTTATATCCAAAGGAAGTATTGCCATTCCGTTAGCTATTGTTATCGTCTTATGCCATGGCCCACTCCCCAATCTGTATTCTATTGGTATGCCTCCAGCCGGAACACTCACTCCAGGAAAGAGCGTTTTCTTCAATATCACCATAAATGGCCTCTTCTTCAGATCTTCTACAGTGAGCCATGGGAACCCACTTTCAAGCTCTGGATAGATTTTCAAAACAGCTTCGTAAACCTTGGGATTTTTGTAACCAAGCTTTACAAAGAAACCACTCATATTGAAACTACTAGTGTCCATCTTAGCCATGCCACTTACATAAATTCCATAGAGGTTTAATCCTCCACCAAGATCGATGTATCTCCCTGAAATGTAATCTGCATTTAACTCCAAAAGTCCTAACAATCTTCCAAACATAGATAAAGAAAATCCGCCACCAACGATGTACTTTACTCCCATTCCGAAATTTCCCAAGAAATATTTTCCACTTACCAAAAATCCTGAACCATTCGGGCTCAAGATATAATCGAATCCATATCCGACTCCTACCTCGAAAGAAGAACTTTTAAGATTCAGAGAAAGCATCTCCGCTGAGTTTTGAAGTCCACTTGGACTGAATGCAACTCTATATTCACCTGAAAGGGAAAAATTGTAGCCAAAAACATTCACTGGGCCAAGCTCTATCTCCCCGCCAGAAAATCTCACTGGAATATAAAATTCCGGTATCTCATATTCCCCAAACGACATCGTTAGATCTTCAACTATAGAAAAAGCTGAAACTGTAAAAAGAATTATGATAATTAGAGCTAGCATTGAATACTTCATTCAGTTTCACCTCCTAAAATGTTAATCCCCTTTCTCAAAAGTTTCCTATCTACCTCAAAAGGAAGAACGTATATGTCATGGGTGATTATTACAAGTGTAGTCTTCCTATTTTTGTGATCTTCAGAGAGAGACCTCAATATATTTATGAAATTTTCAACATCTAAAGACGCGTTCGGTTCATCTAGGAATATCACATCAGCGTTTTTGGAGAATATTCTTGCAAGCATCAATCTTTTTCTTTGGCCATAGCTGAGTTGATATACCCTATGGTTTTTCCAAGAACCAATGCCTACTAAGTTCAGAAACCTGTCATCTGGAACAAGATCTCCAACAAGTGCATACTCTGGAAGGGACGATCCTGCATTTTGTAGAAGAACATCTATGCTTCTCCAAATCTCTTTTCTATCCTCAGAACGTTTTATATCCAAATTCTTATAATATCTTACGCAACCTTTGAAATTTCTGTAATAACCAATAAGGACCTTCATGAGCGTGCTTTTTCCCGCACCATTCTCGCCAATTATAAAATATACATTGCCTTTTTTAAAAGATCTCTTAATTCCAATTCTAAGCTTTCCGCCCGATTCAAACTTAACCTCCTCCACATGGAAGTCGACAACAAATTGCTCTTCATTCTGGAATCTCCTTATCATCTCTTCAAAAATGCTTCTAGCTTCTTCCTTTTTCTTTAGCATCCCCACAAAATCTTCTCTCGGTATTAATTTAGCCCTTGACGATGAACTTCCATCTCTTTCAACTAAGATAAATTTATCGAATTCGAATTTCTTACCAATTACAGGATCATGATCTATCCAGAAAACAAGATTGTCGTTCATTATTCCTTCCTTTATGAGCTCACTCACTTTATCTAAACTTTCGTAGGAAAGTGATGCTGTTGGCTCATCAAGTATCACTATTTTTCCTCCACCCTTTGATCTTTCATAAGTTACTGCAAAGTTTATAACTTGCAAAACTCCGTCGCTCACATCAGATGGAAATTTCTCGAGATCTTGCGAGAACTTCTTATGATCTGTGTCGAATTTTTCTAAGAGAATCTCGCGGACGTTCTCAAGTATTCCAATGTCCCCAAGATAACTCGAAATCTTGGTATATCTATCAAAAGAATCTCGCGGATTTTGAGGGACATATTCCACTATTCCTGCATCGAGGATTCTTTCGAAATCTCCTTCTATTTCCATCAATTTGTTTGAAATTATCCTAACTTTTCCAGAGACATTCAATTTTGATCTACCGACCATTCCCACAACCGATGACACGAACAGAGTTTTTCCAACACCGGATTCTCCCATGATCAAGACTTTCTCACCTGACGAAAAATTTATAGGTGTCTCGTGGTTTATTATGAGATTTCCCAAGAACTTCGAAGAAATTCTTAAACTATCTATGGATAACTCTTTAATTCCTCCTGATATGCTTCCACGAGAATCTACTTTGGAGCGAGAAAAAAGAATTTTAGATATTCCATATTTTTTCAAGAAATACCGAGACAACCCAGTTAGGGTTGAACGAACAAGGTAGTCTATCAACAGAAATGCAAGGATTGCTGGAGAGTATCTAAGCAGCCCTCCAAGAAGTACCTTAACATTCCCACGCTCAACTATAGCAAGAGCATTGAAGTTATCATATATGAGTCTGATGTAACCTCCTAGTGATACTCTTTGAATGCCTCCTATACTCAAGAACGACACGAATATTATGAAAGTAAACGAGGTGGTAAAATTCCAGGCAAGAGTTTTAAATATGGTCTCTACTAGAGACGAATAAGAATACTTAGTTGTTATCAAATATCTACTTTTTCCACCTAATGTCAAGAATATTACATACTCATCTCTCTCAAGGTCATCTAACCTATTACCTATGAGTATCATCATTCTAGCCGAAACTATTATTCCTATTAAGAGCGACATCCAAAGGGAAGCCATACTAAAGGGAAACCAGTATATAACAACAGCTATAACGACAAATGCAGGAATTGTCACCAAGAAGAATGATACTATTCTGCTTAATCTTCCAATTGGGATTTTGAATGGTACCATGACATATAAAAATACGATGCTTATGGATAGAGATAAAACAGCCAAAAGAAAATCGGAGACTGTTCCTAGAAAAGCGCCTTGGAAAAAGCGCCACCAGCTGGAATAATAGTAACTTTCCGGAAAAAGATACAATGCAAGCTGGGATATTCTTTCCACTCCACTAGTCTTTCCAATAACCCAAAAAACTCCAATAGTTGATATCAATGCTATAAGAGAGCTTTTGAATTTCAAATGATTGGATTTCATAAAATGTCCCTCCTACTTTTCCAAACGAAGAGCTCAACGAATTTCAAAAACAGCTGAACTCCAAGAAAGAATACAATTATTGGAATAGCGTAAATCAACTGATCACTCGCTACCATCGATTCTCTGAGAGATTTAAAGAAATTGTGAGATATTCCGTTGTAAACTACTACACGCTCCATTATGGATATGTAGGAGAGTATTAAAGGAATTTCAAAACTTAGAGCACTTAGAGAATCCATCAAGGTATTCTTCAGAAGGTATTTCTCAAGCTTCAGACCACGAATTCCTCTACTAACCACGAGTTTGTAAGCAATGGAATCTGTATAATTCTCAAGAGCAGATTTAAAATAATCAAAGAAAACTACCCATCTTCTCATGACAACTATCAGAAATATTACAAGAAACTTTTCAGGAGAACTTAATCCCCTTATTCTAAACCCGAAACCAGAGAAAACGAGATCTAACACAACCACAGCAAATATCTCAGGTACTGGAAGTTTCCAAAAAGGAAGAAAGGACATTATCTTCTCCAATCTTGGAATACGAGCGGCGAAATATCCGATAGTTCCTGAAGCTAAAAGAGAGGTTAATGATACAAAGACAGAAGCAAAAAGAAGATGATGAACCTGCTTATTTTTCAACACCAAGAGTATGACCGAACCAAGTGTGTTAAAAAAACTCTCGTCATATTCCGCTTTGTAAGAGAAAACGATATAAGATGTCAAAAAGAAAGAGCTAGCTATAAGAAGAGAAAAAACTATCCATTTAACAAGTTTCAACGAGTCCACCTCCAAAGCTCTATGGTTTTGAACGGCCTTGAAGGGGATATGTATCCAACACTCAATCCTGATTTATGGTAAATAGATCTTTGAGCTGTAAAGAGCCAGAGCTGCACCTCTCTATTTCTCAATATTTCGTGGAGTTTTCTGTACATGTCAAGTCTGACTTCTGGCGAAACATCAAAAGATTTAACTCCTTCCACTTTATCTAATATGTCTTTAACATCAGAATCAACATAAATTCCCGGACAATTAAAATCGGAAAAATTCTGGTTTCCAGAGCAGGTTAAGAGAGGTTTTAACGCCACAAAACTCCTTGCCGCGGAATACTCCAGTATAGCCATGTCATATTTGCGAGTTCTCAATCTTCTCCAAAAATCCATCAATCTTTTCGCCATGACCAATTTTACATTCAATCCTGCTCCTCTCCATTGAGCAGCCAAAGATGCGGCTAACTTTTCAACATTTGGATCTCCCGGTGGATATAACAACTCATATGATCCTGTTCTTTTATTAAACTGCCTTAGAAGTTTTTCATTTCTAACATTGGGATCAAAATCCCATGGTTTAACTTTTTCGTTTCCCCATATAGATCCCGGAACGAATGGACCACTTATGTCATAGACATCCAACCCAAAAGACTTTGCAAGTTCCTTTCTATCAAGAGCCTTTGCAAGCATTATTCTAAATTCCCTATTTTGAAATTCTTTTATACGGTAGTTAAAAGAAACATAGTAGAATCTATTTTCAACAAAGTGGTGTGCTGTTATACCCGGAGCTCTATCGAGTTTGGCAGTAGCCAAACTTGGAGGAATATCAACTATCATGTCAAAGTCGCCAGCCAATAAGTTATCAACTAAAGCGTTAATATCTGGCTGAACTTTCATGACTATTTTTCTTATGTTTGGAAGATCTATATAATTTCGGTTTATTCTGAATTGATACTCGTTTTCAGACGTAGATGATAAATAATACGGTCCATTGCTCCATTTCTTTATATCCAGATTTTCACCTTTGTAACTTGGAAGATCTCTTCTGTAACGCATGTATCTCATAAGTCCCTTGGATAATACTTCATGAGGAAGAATAAAGAAATTTAAAGCTGAAAGCAAACTCTTTGATGGAAAGCTAAAACTTATAGCTATTTTTCTATCCCCAACTGATCTTATATCTCTGATGGTATTAACAACAAACTTATAAACAGTTTCAACAGGGCCTCTCTTTAAGAGCTTGAAAGTGTATATTACATCTTCTGGAGTTATATCCCTACCATTTTTCCATTTAACTCCATCTCTCAGAGTTAGAAAGAGGTGAGGGGATCTCTCCCAGTGAATATCATCCGGGCTTAATCTTTCGACGAGTATCTCTATATAATCTCTTGGCGCGTTTTCAGAATCAGAAAAGTTATATATGAGAGGCCTAAAGTACAGATCTAGCATTCTCAAAGTCACAGGATCATCACTGAAATATGGCCATAAATACTTTGGATTCGATAATTCTCCGTATATAAGAGTGTTATCATCAGCAGCCGCAAAGATAATATAGGAAATTACAAGGGAAATTAATAGAATAATATATCGCTTCATGAAATATCCCCTCCACTAATCGGTCTTTAAAATAGCTGCCAGTCTTTTCATCTTATAAAGAAACTCCCCAAAACTCATATTTAAAATTCCAAGACCAGGTGTATCTTTCAACGATGATAGGAATATAAAGTCGTTTGAATTGTACGCTAAAAGATTTATAGCGTTTTGAAGCATCAAGTGAATACTTCTAAATTTTTTCGTATCACCAAACATCATTTCATTAAAAACCAGTTTCTGAAGCTCTTTATCATTCAGCTTCAAAAACTTCTCTAATTTCATTTTAAAAACTTCTTCTATACCAGAAACAGCTCTTTCATAAAGTAGATGAGATGTCAGAAGGATTATCGGATAGTAAGTTCCCTTGAGAGCAGAATAATTGTAGTCAACTATTATTTCATCTCTTCCTCTCAAAAGCAGATTGGCCTCTCTCAAAGCTTTTTCAGGTTCTTTCTTTGAAAGTGCGTATAAATATTCGAAAGCTATTACTTGATTTTCAGTGGATTTATACAGGCTTCTGAGTTTGGAAACATTATCTGAGTCGTTGACAACCACATCTAAGAATAGTTTCTCAGCTTTTCCAAAATCGTCTTCAGTAAGGTTTGAAACATATTTACTATAGGAAGATTTGTCTTTCATTAAGGCTTTGAGCCGCAGTATAAACACACTTGAAAATTTATCATCGCAATTTTCATAGGATTCTTTCGATCTTTCAAAATAGAGCAGATTCATCCAAGCCCAGCCCTTTTTACAGGCATCGCTATCTTTTGATTTAAGAACACTTGTATAGCTGTACGTTCCTAGATATCTTGAATTGTATACGATTTTCAAAAATTCTTCGACATTCGGAGGGGATTCCATGGATAACACCAAAATAGCTAATGTTAGAATCAAAAGAGCTACGATCTTTTTCATCTTCCCAGCCTCCCAGACAGGATGGTTTGTTTCTGAACATCAGCCAAGGCAACAAACCCACCCATGACAAATCTGAGAGAGCCATTTTTCTCTAGGAAATTCAGATCCATTGTTGCAACGACTAGTCCTTCAAAGTTGGAAGTGTAGTCCAAGTCTACCTCTTTCATTTCTCCTCTATTTGCCAAACTGAAGATAGCCAAAGGAGGTTGACCATTTACCCCGGCGATGAAGGAATCTTTTCCAATCCATACAACCCTTCCAAAACTCCTCCTGGCTATGTCCGTAAGTGTCTCTTCCTTCTTCTCCTCAATATCATATGCCTTCAGTAGATACTCGTTCTTCTTCTTCGTCGTCTCATAGTAAACTATCCATC
>WGAO01000060.1 GCA_015489065.1 Thermotogaceae bacterium
ATCTTGAGTCTTTCATGCTTCGACTCGTCGATTTTCAGGAAAATCTTCTGAGTCAAGTCAAGCAGCATGTCTTCAAGAAATTTCCTAGCCTCATTCCAATTGGTCTGTTTTACTTCTTTGAAAGAGACGAAAACAACAGGATATTTGTGACAGTGATCCTTAACGAATTCTTTCTCATCTTGTATCCTGAGCCCGTCGAACGGTTCTTTTCCGTCGATTGAATAAAATTCTTTTATCATATCCATGTTCAGAGTTTTTCCAAACCTGCGCGGTCGGGTGATGAGTTTTACCTCACCGCTTATCAAAAGAACATCCTTTATAAAAAGCGATTTGTCTACGAAATAATACCCGCCCGTTATCATTTTCTCGAAATTACTCACACCTATTGGAAGTCTCTTCACGAAGATCACCTCAGAGGGATTATCTTCCAAAAGATCATTACAAGATGTTCGTCAACGGTGGAGATGCCTTTTGGCTTTTCAACAAGTGATAGAACGTCCAAATGAATTGTTTCTTCAGGTCATTACAGCAAGTCGAAGAAAAACATGATCTTAATCAAGAATATTGAGAATCTTTAATATTTCTAATTCGGACTCGTTTATCCGTTATAACCACGAACTTTCCTGTAATACCCTTCGAAAGGACCAAAACCAATTTCTCTTTAATCAATTCTATGTTGATACTTCTCAGCAAGATCACTCCAGCCAAGTTCTCGCTATATGAAATAACCAGTCTTCCAAAATCTTTATCCATAGTTACAAGTACGCATCCTTTTTCCCTTGCTATCTTCAAAACCTCCACATCCGATATACCACCGCTTATTCTGTGGCATACTCCAAAACTTTCAAGAAAGAGTTGAACAGTTTTAGGCACATTCTCATCTACAACAAAGCAAATCAAGATATTACCTCCTCATTTTCCAAAACCTTAGATGCGTATAGAAGACAAGCTCTTATATCATCGTCGCTTATTCCATATTCCTTCTTTACATCATCAAAAGTCCATCCATTTGCAAGCAACCTGAGAACAAGTTCAACAGGTATCCTCGTACCCTTTATCACAGGTTTCCCCAATAAAACTTTGGGATTCACCTCTATCCTTTTCAAAATGTCCATGGATCACCTCTCCTTTCACCCAACATTTTGCACTATGCAGTATCTGAATCCTTCTTCATTCCACAAGCTCGTTTTGCCACCCTTCGGTAGTGATGATGTCCTTTAGCTTTTCAACAAGCGACGGAATATCTGAAGTGACGATTTCCCACAGAATATCTCTATCCAATCCAGAGTAGAAATGTATGAACTTATCTCTTGTTCTTGCAATCTCGCTTCATTCAACTTGGGGGGTACTTTTCTATGAAATTTGTAACAGTTTAATATGATATTTTGATGACGCTTTAAAAACTCTCTTATTTATAACCTATTATTAAGAAATCGTCGTAGTATGCTGGGATATCATCATTTCCTATAGAACAATCACCTATATGGATTCCCCTTAATCCTTCATAGGCGTGTGGATCTCGATAAGGGGCTTTAGGTATGTATATGTATTCAAATGGCTCTTCGTTCGGAGGATAAACCTTTAATTTGACAGAATAACCATCGTCTCTAACCCATGCTTCATAAATTAACCGGCCATTTATGTAATTCTTAACGTACCCCTTCCTTGGATAGAAAATGACCTTGACTTCGTTCCACTCGTTTAATCTATAAGCACTGTACTTTTTTATAACATTATTACTTAACCAAAACCATACTGTTCCATTATCGTGTACATTGGTTCCGCCAAAGCCCCACCCCCACGATACATCTGGATTGATAAAAAGTACCCACGTATCAATATCTCTGCGCGTATAAACATATACTTTGTAGCTCAGCTTTATAACTTTGTATTTAAACACATCAAAATAATAATCAATTCCACAGCACCATCCAGGTTGTCCCTACACCTTCAAAACTTTCTTTCCAGAAGCGGCAGGTACTTCTTCACTTACAACTCCGTACCATCGCCCGCTGTAGAGTTCTTGAAATCCAGGAGGAAGCTCACCATCGGGAGTGCTTTCAAAATCCTCATTGAGAATTATTTCTCCTTTTTCTTTCATTGAGAGAACAGATAGCTTCTTCCAAGGAATTTCTCTAACATCTTCCTTAGGCTTTTCATTTTTCACCTGCTTGGTTTTCCTCACTTCGATGACCTTCACAACATCCCCTTTCTTTATCTCCTCTTTCTCTTCAACGATTCTCGCCATCGAGCCCTTCGAGCTGATCTTTTCGATTCTGATCTTTCCGATCTCTTTCTCATCTTCAAATATGACATTCCCTTCTTCATCCGTCACTTTTTCAATACGAAAGACAGGAAGCTCTATTCCTTCTCTTATACCATCTTTTTCGGTGAGCGTTATGTACGCGATATCTCCTTTTCTCAGAGCGACCTTCCCTTCTATCGGCGGAAGATATTTCAGCACCCTTG
>WGAO01000061.1 GCA_015489065.1 Thermotogaceae bacterium
ATGTTAAAAAGTATGAGAAGATGGGTCACTTGGCATGACGTTTTTTGGAAAAAGAGTTCTCATCAGGTTTAAGAATGAAAGTGATCCATGAAGATGAAGGTGTTATTGACAGTCTCGTTGGTTTTTTTGTATAGTAATCGATGAAATCCAACCCGATCCCAGATCTCATAATACGACTGATGTAAATTTTTAATCGAAGGAAATTCCAAAAGGATCGTGAGAGCTTGCACCGAAGGTTTTGGAAGGTTTGTGTAGACAAGCTTTCCATACCGAAAGAAGAGGTCTCTAAGATCGCCATCATCGGAAAGTCGAGCAAGGGATTCGTTTTGTACACGTGGTCGGAGGCGTTCTACAGGGCTTTGAAACCCTTCTCGAAAACCCCGCCAAAGAAGGTGAAAATTTCGCTGGATTTTCCCGCCAAAGTTCTGGATCTGAAGGAACTTATAAATAGAGCTTCGAATGAGCTCGGCATAAATCCCCATGTGAGAGTAAGGAGATTTTCCAGAGATGGAGATTCCATGAAAGTCGTTCTGGAGCTTTTGAACGAAGATGCGGATGAATTTCTGATTTTTCTCGCCCAGAACTTGGGGGTGATAAAAGATGGCGGTGTATCTCATTACAGTCGGAACGTCGGTTCTTGAGAATTATTGTAAAGAGAGAGATTGTGAAGGCGTTAAAGACGGCACATGGAAAGAGCCGGAAGTTGAGAGTATTCGAGAAGATATTCTCGAATGGATAAAGGAAAACAAAGGCAGATGCTGCGCAGAAATAGCAACGTTTTTGAAGGTGATTGATAACGATAACGAGCGCAAAACATATCTTTTCCACACCGAAGGGATCGGGAAGGTTGTTGCGAATATATTGAAAGATTTCTTGGAAAGCGAAGGGGTTGGAGTGCATCTTCGGGAAGTTAACGGGAAGAACCTGGAGAACATCTGGAGTGAGATATTCGATGTTCACATGAATAACAAATCGGAAAATCTCGTGGCGATAGCGTCTGGTGGATTTAAGACCATGTCGGCGGTCATGATGACTTATGCGATAGTTAATGATATAAAAGCTTACTATATGTACGAAAGCGACAGAGAACCGACTGAACTCAACGCGCTTCCAGTTGAATGGGATGCACAGAGGCTCTTCATGTACGCAGCTTCAAAAGAAAAGGGGAACCTGCTCAGAGGTATCAGAGAAAATCTTCTGAAATTCAAGGAAGATATATCTTACAGAGAACCCGCGATAAGACTTTTAAAAAGATGGAAAGATTACCTTTCCGAGAGAATAAAGATCTGGTCCAACCTTTGGATAGGAGATCTCATACCAGAGACCGTTGAGCACAGCAGAAACCATACAAGAAGGATTTTGGATAGATTTCTGAACATATATGACAAACTCGAGCTCGACGATATCGACAAAGATCTGTTCCTTGTTTTCTTCATATCCGCGGCTTACCTTCACGATATCGGGCACACGGTTATGAGAGTTTCAAACGACGAAAAGACTTTAGTTTTATCGTATTTCCCGGAAACCGTAAGAGCCGTTCACAACGTTTTGAGCGCTTACGAGATATTGAAGAAACGTGATTTTCTTTTAGGCATAGTTCCCGCTGATGATAAATTCGCCGATGCGCTCGCACTCGTGGTGCTCTATCACAGAAAGAAATGGAAATTTGACGGCGAGATTGACGTGAACGAATTCGAAAGAGCTGTTTTGAGAGAATTCCTTGAGCCGCTTTTTGAAAGTGACATTAAACTCAACCCGCCCGATTCGTTCCTTGAGAATCTTTCAAGGATATACGAAAGAGACTCGAAAGAATTCAAAGCCGCAGCAGCAGCTGAAGTTATGCTGAAGTTTTTAGATGAGCTCGACGTTCAGGCTGACAGGATAGTCGACGAGAGCTACATGAGAGTAAGACTTGAAAGAGCGATAGAAGAAGTGAGCGTTATTCTTGAAACGAACGAGGTCTATCACGAAGAAGAGATTGTTTCTATAAGAGACGCTCTGAGGGAAAAATTGAAGGATGAGAAATTCGTAAAGGGCGAAGAAGAGCTCGATGAAAGTTTGAAGCAGAGGATAGGAAGTTTAAAAGAAGGTGTCTATCCAAAGATGTACGCGCATCTCATTGAGATCCTGAATGGGAAAGACGTGGATCAAAAGTTGTCCGCAACCGTGAAAGCTATTTTCAAACTCGATCAGTTCGGGCATTTCGCAAAGCACAGAAAGGTCATAGCGGTTATGCCGGAGGTCGATGACGGTTACGTGAAGATAAGGATTATCCCGGAAGAAGCGAAGGGGGTGCTTAAAAAGGATATCAACGAACAAATAGACGATATCGAAGATTATTTCGATGAGTATTTCCAGCTTGGAATAAAGAAAATAAGGGGGTGACGAGTTGTATTTCGCCTATGATGTGAGAAACATAAAGGGATTTATATTCGAGAGTAATTATCTGAGAATCGCGGCAGGAGCGAGTTTTCTGATAAAGGATTTTGAAAAAGAGCTTCAAGAAAAACTCAAAGATTTAGTAGATTTCGTTCACGCCGCGGGTGGAACGGGGTTTGGAAAAGTTAAAGACGGAGCGAGCGAAGAAAAAATATATGAAGAATTCGACAAGCTTAAAAAAGAATACCTTTTCGATCATCCCGTTGTCAGAAAAGTGATAAAGGATGAAGAGATGAATCAGGTAACTTTCGAGAAAAAAGATGGAGAGCTTCTTGAAGAGCCGAAGGTTAAAGGATTTGGAGCGGATCTCACAAAGGTTTTCTTTTTGATGGCGTTTGAGAAAGATTCACTCCGAGAGACACAGGTTGTGGAGATACCAGATGGAGACAGGTGCATGTCGTGCGGGAAAAGGCAAGGAAAGTTTGTCGAGAGAATAGGAGATGAAGAAGTTCTTTTATGTGATGTCTGCCACAAAAAACTCAAAAGAGCTGATGAAGAGAAAAGAGAAGGGGTAACGTATAACTTCAAAGAAGTTTCTTCAAAGCTTGGAGACGGAGAAAAAGGTTATATGGG
>WGAO01000062.1 GCA_015489065.1 Thermotogaceae bacterium
CCTTCACCCTGAAGTCATTTCCATATCTTTCGAAATACTTATCGATTTCATATCTGGACATCCCACGGAGCCTCCACTCATCATAAATTCCAAGTTTTGCTTTCTCTATTCGCAGGCTGTCTATGTCAATCCCCAATATATTCTGGAATTTGCTTTTGAGAACAAACGACGCGGTGTAAACCTCCTCACCCCAAGCACATCCTATACTTAGGAGCTTGAGGCTCCCAAAACCTGGCAGGATCATTGGAATAGCTTCCCACATCTCTCTGTCTCTGAAAAAATAACTTTCTCCAACTGCAATATGTGACAGAGCTACAGACCTGAGAGACTCCTCTGGTATCTCCAAAGACATTAACCTGTTTATAGTCCTCTCCAAATGATCTTTGCTTACATCAAATCTGTACTTTCGTAGGATCTCTCTGACGATCCTCTCAGCAGTTTTCCTATCAGCCATAACAAAGTTAATGATAACACGACAGAGAGGAAGATTGGGAGTTTAATCTTGGGAAACTTTGAGAAAAGTTTTAAGACATCTTCAACAACTTTATCAAATGGCGACAATCCGGTAATGAGGATATTTGCAATTCCCCAGCCTCCAAAAAGGGCAAGCACCGCCGCAATTTCAGCAATGAATATCATCATCATAGATAACGGAGATAGAATGATTGACAGAACAGGAGAGAGTAGATTTACCTCTCGGAAAAATACCAATATTCCCGGTAATGAAAAAATGTAGGCATAAATTGGAATTTTCCACCAGCTTTTTCTGTTATCAACGGCTACCAACACCCCTAAAGTTGCTGAGTAAGATAAAACAAAAGATGGAGATAAAACTATGCGAGGATCGTATATCATAGAAACTAATGCGCTCAAACCAAGCGCGTTGAGTTTGCTAACAGGATAATCCAAAAGTTTTGATACTACAAAGAGCACGAGAAAAGTATAGGCTCTCACAGCAGACGGTGAGGGACCACTCATAAGAATCATTGGAATTATGAGGATCACTGAGATTGGATATACAAAAAACATAGAACTGAAAAAAGACGATACGAAAAGAATCATCATGTAGAAAACAACCCCTGTATGAAACCCTGAAAATGCAAATAGATGCGACACGCCGGCTTCTCTTGCAACTTTCATCGGTTTTGAAAGAACCATATTGAGCGATATACTGCTTTTTTTCAAAAGTCTTTCCCTGACGCCCCAAATTTTTATCTTCAATCTATCCATCAGTGATAAATCCAGCGGAAAATCCCAGCATTTCTTTAATTCATACTCTGGAAATGCCCTTACACTGACTATTCCCTTGCAGTAGACTCTCTTTCCAACACCCACCTTTTTAGATAACGCTTTCCCTGGAATGTTTTTCCAACCATCCGCAAGTGAGATTTTCATATCGGAAACCACGGAACCTCTAGAACTAAAAGACACCACCTTCCCTAAAATTTCTCCGCCGCTTAAATTTGGCCTGAAAGATAGCCAAAATCCAAGGAATGCAAAAGAGAATAGAACTAAAAGCTTAGGTTTGAAAAAAAGCGGAACAGCAACTATAAAGAAAAACCAAAAAGGACCCCCAAAAATTCTCACGAGGGTCCCTATGGAAAAAAACAGAGCTGCTAAAAGAAGCGGAAATCTCATGCTCCGAATTTTTCAAGTCTTCCAGCATGTGCAAGCATAAGAGTCATAGCATCGAGCGCGTAAAATGTCCCAAGAGTTCCCCTGGCACATTCGAATTCGTTGAATTCTTTGGATAGCCCCTTCCTAACAAATTTGGAATGTATCAGGAAAGGAACTGGATGCCAACTGTGTGATTTCATCAAACATGGTGTTGAGTGATCACCTGTTATCACCAACACATCTGGACCAAGATTCAATATCTCAGGTATTATAGCGTCCGTCTCCTCTATAACATGGACTTTTTCATTGAATTTTCCGTCTTCACCATAAGAGTCGGTCTTTTTAACATGAAAGTAGAAGAAATCGTAATCGTTCCAGTGGCTTTTCAATGTTTCGAGCTCATCCTCAATCGTATCTCCGGTTTGAAGAACTTCCATTCCAACTAATTTTGCTATTCCCCTGTACATTGGATAAGTAGCTATAGCACCAGCCCTTACTTTATACACTTCCGGAAACTGGGGAAGCTTGGGATACTTTGAAAATCCTCTCAAGAGTGCCCAGTTTATCTTCGGATTGTCTTTGAGAATTTCTCCTATTTTCCTTATAAGCTTATTTACAACCTCCGCTGTTTTCTCAGCCCCCGGCTTTAGGGCTTTAGCCCACTCCATTGGTTTTCCTTCCTTCTGGGGATCTGCATCACTTATAGCGTCATCAAGCCACTCCGCCGTGAACTTAACAACAAATCTGTGCTCTTTCCCAGGATAGAACTCTATTTTCACACCATCTATTTCTTTTATGTTATTTTTCAAGATTTCAACGATTCTCGCACTTTCTTCCGTTGGAGGTCTCCCAGCCCTTCTATCAACTATTACGCCATCTTTGATCGTGGCAAAATTACCCCTCGCCACCATATCATCTTTTCCAACCTCTATACCTATTCCAAGAGCCTCTAATATTCCTCTACCAATTTGGTATTTGATTGGGTCATATCCAAAAAGAGCTAAGTGCCCAGGACCACTTCCCGGAGTTATACCGTAAAGAACCGGTATCGTCTGACCTAACTCACTTTTTTCAGCGAGCGAATCCATATTCGGTGTTTTAGCTTTCATGAGTGGAGTCTTTCCATCATTTGGAAGATCTCCCAATCCATCCATAACAAGAAGCACTATCTTTCCCCCAGAACCAGTTACTATTTCTTTTATAACCTCATGCCTATCCATAATATCGCCTCCTTTATTCGAGCTCTTTTATGATTTTTTCAAGTCTTTCAATCTGGTCATTTACATCGTCAAGCTTCACCTTCGTCTCTTCGACTACCGACTCCGGTGCATTCTCAACGAACTTTTTGTTTGACAGTTTCTTCTCAAACATCTCCCTGTCTTTGTATAATTTCGACAATTTTTTCTTCAATCTCTCAATCTCTTTTGATATATCTATCATTCCTCCAAGCTCGACATATATTTCATTTTTGTCATCCACAAACGCAGTTGCAGAAGCCTTCGGTCTTTCAGACACATACTCTATAGATTGAACATTCCCGAGATTTTTTAAATAGCTTTCAATCTCATCCGAAAGTTTTCCTCCTTTGACTGCAACGGAAACTTTCTTAGTCTGTGGCATGTTGACCTCCGCCCTGACATTTCTCACACCTCTGACCATTTTCATAACTCTTTCAAACTCCATTTCTTCATCATCGAATACCCATTTCTCATCGTACTCAGGCCATTTCGAAATTGTTATAGACTCTCCACTTGTTGGAAGTTTCTGCCAAAGCTCTTCAGTCAGGAACGGCATCATCGGATGAAGAAGCTTAAGGCTCTGATCAAGGACATTGACAAGAACATTTTGCACCACTTTTCTGTCCTCAGACTGAAGCCTTGGTTTAACCGCTTCTATATACCAATCACAGAACTCCTTCCAAAAGAAGTCGTATATCGCGTGAGCTGCTATGTTGAAGTCATAACTCTCAAGGGATTCCGTTACAGTCTTCACCGTCTTCTCAAGTCTTGAAAAGATCCACTTGTCCACTATCTTGAGGTCAGATTCCTTAATCTCGGCTTTTTCAAAATCTTCCAAGTTAAGAAGAACAAACCTCGTGGCGTTCCAAATCTTGTTTGCAAACTTCTTATAAGAATCGAAATATCTCTCGTCAAGCTTTATATCTCTTCCCTGAGCAGCAAGCATCGAAAGTGTGAATCTCAAAGGATCTGCTCCATATTTCTCTATCATATCGAGAGGATCTATGCCGTTTCCAAGAGATTTGCTCATCTTTCTCCCATATTTATCACGAACGAGCTGATGTATATATACATGACTGAACGGTTTCTCACCCATAAACTCATATCCCATCATTATCATTCTGGCAACCCAGAAGAAAATTATGTCAAATCCTGTGACCAGAAGATCCGTTGGATAGTAGCGTTTGAGATCTTCTGTTTCATCGGGCCATCCCAATGTGGAGAAAGGCCAGAGTGCTGAGGAGAACCAAGTGTCGAGAACATCCTCATCTTGTTTCAAATTTGTAGAGCCACACTTTTCACATTTTTCTGGGGCTTCTTCCGATGCCATAACATGACCACAGTCTTCACAATACCAAACTGGTATTCTGTGACCCCACCAAAGCTGTCTTGAGATACACCAATCTCTTATATCTCGCATCCAATTCAGGTATACTTTGGTCCATCTCTTTGGGAAGAATTGAACTTCACCTTTTTCTGCAGCCTTTATTCCTCTCTCAGCAAGCGGTTTTGTCTTCACGAACCATTGATCCATAAGCCTTGGCTCTACAACGGTATCACACCTGTAGCAATGGCCAACAGAGTGCTTGTAATCCTCTACCTTTACCAGATATCCTTCTTTCTCAAGATCCTCAACGATCCTCTTTCTTGCTTCATATCTGTCAAGTCCGGCATATTTCCCACCATTTTCATTTATTCTTGCATCATCATCCATAACATCTATAACATCTAGATTGTGATCCTGACCTATCAAGAAATCCGTTGGATCGTGTGCCGGCGTGACCTTGAGAGCACCTGTACCGAACTTTGGATCAACCCTTCTATCAGCAATTATCGGAAGCTCCCTTCCAACGAGCGGTAGTATAGCGGTCTTTCCCACAAGACTTTTATATCTCTCATCTCTGGGATGCACTGCAACTGCTGTGTCACCGAGCATCGTCTCTGGCCTCGTAGTTGCTATTATGACATACTCGTCCGAATCTTTTATAGGATATTTCACATAGTAGAGTTTTCCGTCTTCCTCTTTGTGTTCAACCTCTTCATCTGAAAGAACGGTTTTGCACCTTGGACACCAATTGACTATGTAGTTTCCTTTGTATATCAGCCCTTTCTTATACAAGTCCACGAAAACTTTCCTAACAGCCCTGTTGAGCCCTTCATCGAGGGTAAATCTCTCTCTTGTCCAGTCAACGGAAGCTCCTAAAGCCTTTATCTGCTCTTTTATAACCTTTCTATACTTGTTTGCCCATTCCCAAGTTTTCTTCAAAAACTCCTCTCTGCCGATTTCTGACCTCCTTTTTCCTTCCGTTTTTAAAAGGTACTTCTCAACTGCATTCTGAGTTGCTATGCCTGCATGATCTTCTCCTGGAACCCACAAAACATCGAATCCTCTCATCCTCTTGTATCTGACAACTATATCCTGAAGAGTTATATTCAGAGCGTGCCCCATATGAATCCTTCCAGTTATGTTCGGAGGTGGGATCACTATGGAGAATTTCTCACCTATGCCTTTTGGAGTGAAAAACCCTTTTTCTACCCAATAATCATACCATTTCTTTTCAATGCTCTTTGGATCGTATCTCGTGGACAGCACCGAATCACCTCCTGCGGCGTTTGAAACGATTATATTGAGTTTTTAGCGATATCTCAAGGGTAGCCTCCACATATCTTCCTTTGTGTGCTTATAAAGATCCTTGTAAATCTCGTAAAGTTTCTCATATATTTGCTGCTCCTCAGATACAACGGGATCTTCGTAATTAACCCATCTCTTTATCTCATGCTTGTCCTTAAAAAACCCTATTCCTAATCCTGAAAGAAACGCATCTCCAAGTGGCGCTTCAACATTCCCCCTGACCTTTACCATGTCAAGTCCGGTGACATCAGCCAATATTTTCACCCAAAGATCACTCTTAGCTCCTCCTCCAACGATGGAACACTTTTTTGGAATGTTCATTCCCATCTTTTTAGCTTCTTCTATATTATGTCTTAAAGAATAAGCTACACCTTCAAGAAAAGCCCTATACACATGAGCTCTCGTGTGTTTCAAACTCAGTCCGAAAATCATTCCCTTAGCTCTTGGGTCCCATATTGGAGATCTTTCTCCCATGAAATATGGCAAGACGATGAGCCCTTCACTCCCAGCTGGAATTTCTGACGCTTCTTTATTTAAAGCATCATAAGATCCTCCAAAGTTATCTCTAAACCACTTGACTATTGCACCAGAAGTTGCCCCTCCTCCAAAGGTGTATATCAAACTATCATCATCTACAACATATGGAAAATTCACAAGAGATGGAGATATGTATTCACCTTCATGGAGTGTTCCCCAGCACATTGAAGTTCCCAACATAACGACTTGTTCACCCGGATCAACTGATCCAGCACTTAACTGAGCAACAGGGGCATCGATTCCTCCAGCTATCACCGGTGTTCCCTCAAGAAGACCTGTGACAGATGAAAGATCTCTCTTCAAATAACCTGCTATTTCCGTCGACTTCACTATACGCTCTGGAAGTTTTTCAACAGGTATCCCCAGCATTTCTGACATCTCATTAGACCACCTTCTCTTTCTCAGGTCATACAAACCACCAAGATTTCCAGCTGAGGAATGATCTATCACGAGATTTCCTGTGAGTTTGTATATGACAAAATCCTTTGGAGTAATAAATTTATAAACCTTATTCCACACATCCGGTTCGTTGTTCTTTATCCACAATATTTTTGTAAAACCGTAGTAGCTATCAACATAGTTTCCCGTTATAGATACGATTCTATCTTTTGGTATGTTCTTCTTCACCCATTCCGTTTCTTTCTGAGCTCTTCTGTCCATCCATATTATGCACGGCCTGAGAGGTTCAAAATTCTCATCCACCGGAACTCCCGATCCTCCATAAAGACCGCTTATCGCGATACCTTTTATCTTTGACGGACTTAAATCTGATTTTTCCAAAGAGTTTTTAATAACTTTCAAAACGGCATCAAACCAAACATCTGGCCACTGCTCAGCCCACCCTGGATACGGAGTTATCACATCGTACTCGGAGCTATGTTCGGAAATCACCTTTCCACTTTCATCTACTATAACCGATTTTGCAGAAGTGGTCCCTATATCCACTCCCATCAGATAGACCACAATTTCACATCCTTCAGGAAGGATTCTATGGAATTTTTCTCGTCGTCTTTTAATTCTCTAAAGGGAGCTTTTGAATAACCCAAGTCATGCCCCAACACACCAAGAGCGTATTTATTAGCGGTCACAAATACCTCGTGCCCAGATATTTTTTCAACTATCTCATTGAGGATCTTTTGAAGATCAAATGCTTTTTCAAAGTTTCCAGAATCGAAACTGTCAAGAATGGACCTCAATATCTTCGGAAACACATTCGAAGTTCCTGAGACCTGCCCATCTGCCCCCATTGACAGATAATCCACAACCAGCGTATCGATACCCCCAAATATTAAAAAATCCTTTCCCAAAGCTTTCTTGATCTTTGAAACTATCCAGGGTCTGGTATCTGAATCTTTCATTCCGATAACATTACCAGATCTTTTCACTATCTCAAGAATGCTCGAAAAACTCAATCTATTTCCAGTAAAAGATGGTATATTGTAGAGGATTATCTCAGCTTCATCCAGATACTCAGCAACCCTTAAAAAATAATTTACTATGGAGGACTCATCGTATTTGAAATAGTAAGGAGCGACAACTGCTAACTTTCTCACACCAAGGCCTAAAGCATGTCTTCCGAGGTCGACAGTGTCTTTCAGATTCGTTGTTCCAACATGAGCTATGATCTCGACCGATCCCTGAAATTTCTCGACAACAAATTCAAGAAGCTTCTTTCTCTCTTCGATACTCATAGCGTGAAATTCTCCATTCGTTCCAGCTACCATTAAGGTATTGACGCCACCGTTTATTAAAGATTTAAGGAATTCAGCGTATCCATCGTCTAAAACTAGATTCCCATCTTTATCAAACTTCGTCATTATCGCACATATGAGCTTTTTCAAGGCCTCACCTCCTTATCCATGATATCCAAAGAGCCTCGGAATGAATAGAACGAAATCCGGCCAGTATGTGACTATTATAAGAGCAGCTACCTCTATCGGAATCCAGTAGATTATCATCTCCTTAAAAACATCCTTCAAAGGAGTCCCACTTATAGCGCTCGTGATAAAACCCGTCTGTCCATAAGGTGGAGTATCGAGTGCCATCATCAAGTTCATCGTAGTGATGACGCCAAAGTGAACAGGATCTACACCGACTGATTTAGCTATCGGAAAGAGTATCGGTATCACCATCAGCTGGATTATGGATACATCGATGAACATACCGAGCAAAAAGTAAAGAACATTCACGCTAAAAAGAAATATCCACTTATTTGAAAGAAGGCCTGAAGCTATGAAAGCTTTTGTGATTATCTCCGGCACTCTTTCCATGGATACTATGTAAGTTACTATGTAGGCAGCAGCAACTATACTGCTTATGTACCCCATCATAACAAGGGATTTCTTGATTATCTTGTAAAGCTTTTTCCATCCGAGTGTTTTGTATATAAAAAAGCTTATGACTATGGTGTAAGCTGCTACCACCGCTGCAGATTCCGTCGCAGTGAAGACACCCCCGTATATTCCCCACAGAAGGATCACCGGTGCAAGAAGTGCCGCAAAAGATTGAACGAAAAGTCTCCAAAGGGCTCGAAGAGGCACCTTCTCACCTGCAGGGTAATTCCTTATCCTCGATAATATGTACACCATTAGCATCTCCACGGCGGCGAGTAGAAATCCCGGAAGAAACCCCGCGAGAAACAGATATCCTAGTGAAACTCCGGTGAGCATGGAATATATGACCATAGGTATGCTTGGAGGTATGATAGGACCTATGGTTGCAGAAGCAGCGGTAACTGCGCATGAAAACGCACCATCGTAACCTGCATCCATCATCGCCTTTATCTCTATTGCACCGATTCCAGAAACATCTGCTATCTCGGATCCACTCATTCCCGCAAATATGACACTCGCAAGAATGTTAGCATATCCCAATCCGCCTCTTATTCCGCCCATTGCTTTCTCTATGAACTCAAAGAGCTTTTTAGTTATGTCACAATCGTTCATCACATTAGCTGTAAAAACGAAAAGAGGAACTGCTATGAGAACAACTTGCGAGGTAAAATGTATGGCAAGAAGGTCAAGAATTCCACCCAAACTGTGCCCTGTTAACATGAGGTATATAATCCCGCCACCTATCATTGCAAAAACCAATGGATAACCAAAAGCGAACATAAGACCGAATATAACGGTCGCCCACATCAATCCCATGCTTCCTCCTCCTTTGGCGGGACTTTGTTAAAAAAGAGCTCCTGTATTTCCCTGTAAATTGCCACGGAGTTATGGATTAGTATCAAAACTATGAAGATCGGAAACACCATGTAAAGATATGTCCAAGATATCCCAAGAACAGTAGATTCTATGAAATTGTAATTTATCAACTCTCTTACCACCGGAAAAAACGAGATCGCAAAGAGGATGCTCATAAAGATATTAAAAATGAGGTCTATGGTTATTCTAACTTTCTTCGGAAACATGTCATAGATTATGTTAAATCTTATGTGCTTATCGTACCTATGGGCTAAAGAAGCGCTAAGATAAACCGTCCAAACAAATGAATACATAGTTATCTCGTGAAGGACTGGAGAGGGTCTGTTAAGAACATATCTCATAAAAACCTGTCCTATCATGCTGAGAAACATTGTCATGAAAATGATGGCGTTTATGTGAATCTCTATTAAATCTAAAACCGATTTGAAGATTTTTTTCATTGCGGGAGCCTCCTCTCTATTAAATGTGGGGGGAAATTCCCCCCACATTCCGAAGGCTTTCTGAAAGATCAGTAGCTTTGAATCTTTTCATACATTCCCTTTCCCCACATTTTGTCGAATTCTGGCTTGCTGTAGAACTTCCTCGCGTGCTCTATAAATGCTTTCTTATCCGGTACTATTATTTCCATACCAGCTTGCTGGAAGACTTTAAGAAGCTTAGCTTCTTGTTCTAAAACCATGTAATTCATGTAGTATCTTGCAACTTCCATACCTTTCTTAACATAGTACTTATATTTGTCCGGGAGTTTTTCCCAAAACTTCTCATTTATGACTGGTTGCAGTATAGAGATCAGGTGATCCGTAAGAACTATACAGTGTGTTACCTCATAGAATTTCATGGCGTAGTCAGTCGGAAGAGGATTATCCTGCCCATCTATTACACCTGTTTTGAGGCCAAGGTAGACTTCCGTGAAATCCATCGGTGTTGGATTTGCTCCAAGAGCTCTTCCAACATCAAGCCAAGCTTTGGAATTCGGCATTCTCAGCTTGACACCTTTAAGATCTTCTGGTTTGTAAACAGGGCATGCTTTCTTCGTAAGATCCAACTCTCTCGTTCCAAGATACCAAGTATCCAGGACTCTCAGACCTGTTTTCTTGAGGAGTTTATCGTAGAGTTTCTGAGCAATAGGTCCTGTCATTACCCTGTACATGTGATCGAGATCCCTAAAAACATATGCGGCGTTAAAAACCCCAAATTCCGGAACCCCAAGATCGGCAAACCAAGCAGGTCCCGTATCTAAAACTATCTGGACATCTCCTCTCATAACAGCAGTTAACTCTGTCCTCTGATCTCCAAGTTGTCCGGAATGGAATATCTGAACCTCTATATCACCGTTACTCAGAGTCTCTACTATTTCTTTGAATTTCTCAGCAGCTTTCACCTGTGGCTGAGTAGGACCTCCAACTGTGGCAACCTTTATGACATAGCTCGCACTGAAAGCCATTACGAAAATCCCGACAATGAAAATAACTAGAAGCTTTTTGAACATTCCACCACCTCCTCCAATTGGATATCAATCGTTTGCATGGAGATTGTATCATATTGCATTCGAATAACTTCAAGTTTGAAATAGATAGAAATCCGGGATTATACGGTATTATACCGATTTAAGCCGAAAAATCTCGCTCTTTCTAACGAGATCTTATCTCACCATTTTTAGTTAAAAATGGTAATATTATTTTGCAAACGATTGCTCAAGGGAGGGATAACATGAAGAAGTACAAAGTAGGGATAATAAGCTTTTCAGATGGGAGGAAATTTGTGCATGAAGAGCTGCTAAAGATGAACAAAGAATTCCAAAATAAACTCGCAAAAGCCCTAGAATCAACCGATGAAGTAGAGGTCGTATCTCCTCCTGAAATAGTTTGGAAGCCTTCTTTAGCTAAAAAGGTCGGAAAGCTTCTGAGAAACCAGGATGTCGATGTGACTATATTCAACTACTCCATATGGTCTTGGCCTCATCTAACCGTTCTGGCTTCCCTCTTCGCACCAGGACCGTTCATATTGTATGGCCATATCAATCCTAAATTCCCAGGAATGGTAGGTCTGCTGGCATCTTCCGGAGCTTTGGCTCAACTCGGTATAAAGCATTTCAAGGTTTGGGGTGATGTATCAAACGATGAGGTCATGAAAAAACTCTTGGAATACATAAGAGCTATAAGCACAGCAAACAGACTTAAAGGTGAGAGGTATGGAAAATTCGGTGGAAGACCTATGGGTATGTACACAGCTGCCGCAAATGGCGATCAGTGGATGAAGGAGTTCGGAATAGATGTCGAGCATATAGATCAATACGAACTTGTGCTAAGAGCTGAGAGAGTAGACAAGGCTAAGCTAGAGAGAGCTAGAAAGTGGCTTGAAGAGGTATCGAATGTACTCTATGACGGAAAGGCTTTAACACCGGAGAAGTTGGAAAAACAGATAGCTTTATATTATGCAGCAAGGGAGATCATAGAAGAGTACGAACTGGATTTCGTGGGTTTTAAGGGTCAGCCTGAGATGACTAACAACTATGCGACTATGGATGTAGCCGAAGCTTTTCTAAATGATCCATACGATTTCGATGGAGAGAAAGATCCAATAGTTGCAGCCACAGAGACTGACATGGATGGTGCACTTAGTATGGAGATACTGAAGCACATGTCTGGGCAACCGGTTTTGTTCGCAGATGTCAGGCACATATTTGATGATGGGATAGTGGACTTGTGCAACTCAGGTGCGCATGCGACATATTTTGCCGGGAAATCATGGAAGGCTGAGGAGAATTTGAAGAAAGTCAAGTTCTATCCGGAGACATTCTACTTTCCGGCTGGAGGTGCTGCGGTGAGACATTTTGCGGCACCTGGTGAGATGACATTTGCGAGGCTCACCAGAAAGGATGGGAGGTATCACATGATAATACTCAGAGGAGAGGTAGTTCAGATGAGTGAGGAGGAGATGGAGAGAAGAGCTGAGGAAGTTCAGATAGAGTGGCCACATGCTTATGTGAAGTTCGATTTCTCCATCGATGACTTCTTGGAAAATTATCCTTGTAACCATATCCATGGTGTTTATGGAAATTA
>WGAO01000063.1 GCA_015489065.1 Thermotogaceae bacterium
GATAATGATACACCAGCCACTTGGAGGGGCTCAGGGCCAGGTGAAAGACGTCGAGATAATCACAAAAGAGCTCTTGAGGATAAAGGACACCTTGAACAAAATTTTGTCGAAACACACTGGCCAACCACTTGAAAGGATAGAGAAAGACACAGATAGGGACTTCTTTATGACAGCTTACGAGGCTTTAGAATACGGAATAGTCGACAAAGTCATAGAGAGAAGAGAGAAAGAATAAAAACCCGCCCAGATGGGCGGGTTTTTTCACCACCACCAGCCGCCTCTCCAGCCCCAGCCTCTTCTCCAGCCAGCTCCGTATCCGTATCCAAATCCCCTTGTCCATGGATTTACGCTGAAGAGCGGCGATCTCCAAGCGTATCCTCTGTAAGTCCACGGGGTGTATCCGTACCCGTAGTAGTACCTGCACGGACCGAGCCCTCTACCTCCAACACCGGGTCCAAGCCCGAGTGGTCCCGTTCCATCACCAAGCGGCATAATTTCACCTCCCTAAATCTTGTTCTATTTCCCTTAATCTCTCTTCCACATATCTGAGCTCATCCTCAAGGTAAGCTTTGTAATCGAGGAGCATCTGCCTTTCATCCTCCGGCGTCATCTCATAGGGATAAGGTCCATACGGTGGTTGCGGTGGATACCATCCGGGGTTGGCCCACCACGGACCTCCCATGTAGCCGTATCCCCATCCATAACCTCTTCCATATCCTCTTCCATAACCCCATCCGTATCCTCTACCACCACCGTATCCTTTTCCGTTTCCCATAATCTCACCTCCGAAAGATAATATATACTATTTGCATATATAATGTCAACCCATATAATTATGACTCCAAGATGGTGAAGTTGGATCAAAGGGAGATACCAAGGTAGGTCAAAAATCGAATTTCACAAAAACTCTCTTTCCAAAGAAAGCGATCCCGATAGGAACCACTCTGTACCCAAGCCTTTCATACTTCTCCTTGTATCTTCTCTCTCCTATCTGACCCAGTGCTTCCTTTACCGCTTCTTCGAGATTGTTCTCATCACTCGCTCTTTTTAGCTCCATCAAAAGAGCGTACTCTCCATACCTTCTATCTTTCGGATATATAGCCACGTCCACTCTTCCATACCCGCTTTCAACCTCCGTTTCTACCATGTATCCGTTCGTTCCCAAGGAAAGCATCCCAAGTACAAATGCCTTATACACCCTCTCTGCATCGTCATATCCTATGTCGAAATAACTGAGAGAACTTGATAAATACCTTTCAAGTAACCTTACAAACCTGTCAACTTTTCCTTTAGAAGCTGCTTCATCTAAAGATGTCATAAGGTCGTACATCATAAATTTTGTCTTTTTCTCAATCCAGCGCATAACTCTCGTTTTGTAAAACTTCTCTATCTCTTTATTCGGGATAAAAACCTTATATCTATCCATATGAATTTGCATTGCGTTCAGATACCCGGCATTTGCAAGGAGAGTCCAAACACCCGAAGGGTTTTCATCTATCTCTCTTAGCGATAGGAAAGGATCTATAGGGACGATAAGCTCTTCTTTTGACAGGAGCATATCGAGTTTATCTTGCAAAAAAGGGTTGGTTTCTATCTGTTTTATGATTAGGTCATTGCTTGATGTGTTTATCCAGTATGGCTGGAGTGATTGCTCTACAGAGCTTCCTCCAATTCTGTTGTGAACGTAATAAATAACGCTCCATGGGTTGTATATTCCTTCAACACCACCGAACACATAGCCGTTGTACCAATCCCTGACTACTGAAATATCATCTTCCAAGTTGTAATGTTTCAAAAGTTCGTACACTTCATCTTCAGTGAAACCGAAATGAGTTTGCATGTATGGAGAGAATATGGTGTAGTTAGCAACGTTGTTAAGACCTGAGAATATAGATTCTTTAGCTACTCTGTAAACGCCGGTAAGGATTGCAAATTCAAGGTAGGGGTTGTCTTTTAGCGCAGCTGTTAGGAGGTTTCTCATGAAAGCTATCATCATTTTGTAATATTTTGGATCCTCATCTTGATACATGTACGCAGCTTCAATTGGTACGTCGTATTCGTCTATCAGTAAGATGACTTTCTTTTCGTATCTCTCACTTAAAATCCTCGTTAGGAATTTCAAAGAGTCTTCGTAGTTTGATATATCTCTTCTCTCGATTATTAGCTCCAAAAATTGCCTGTCTATTTCATCCAATTCATCGATGATTTTTAAGGTATTTCTCATCAATTCGGAAATAGTGTTCTTGATCTTACTTTGAGCATCCTTCCAACTTGTTTGCTTAACTTCTTTGAACGATACGAATATGACTGGGTAGTTGTGATAATGATCTTTGACGAATTCTCTCTCATTCATTATTTTGAGATTACTAAAAAGATCTTTTCCATCGATGGAGTAAAACTCTCTTATCATGTCCATGTTGAGGGTTTTACCAAATCTTCTTGGACGGGTTATAAGTTTTATCTTTCCATCGAGCTCGTATGCGTCTTTTATCAGGAGTGTTTTATCAACATAGTAATAATCCTTGTTTATCATCTCTTCAAAACTGCTCACGCCTATCGGGAGTCTTTTCATATAGATCACCTCTTTTAGAAGTTTACCATGGATCGATAAACCTTTATGTTTCGTCGAGGAGCTTGAATTGATGTTAAAATTCACAATGGAGGTGATAAACATGAACCCAGTATACAGAAAATCCATGCTCGAATCGGAGATACAAAAGCTCTTGAGCGAAGCGATATCCAACATGAAAGATCCCAGAATAAAAAGAGAATTCATCACCGTCTCAAGGGTTGAGCTTTCAAAAGACAAAAGATATGCCGATGTATACATAAGCTATCTTGGCTTGGATGACGAAAGAAAAGAAATGCTCGAAGTCTTAGAGAGGGCGAAAGGGTATTTAAGAAGCTATATAGCGAAGAATTTGAGAATATACACGACACCTGAAATAAGATTGCACGAGGATAGGGGAATAGAATCAAGCGTTAGGATCCAAAAGATACTCAGCGATTTGGGCTACGACGAACCAGAAGAGAAAGATGAGGAGGCCTGAATCGGCCTCCTTTATTTTCCTTTCACCTCTCCAGTTACCACATGACAAGCAACCCAATGATCCTTGGATATTTCAATCAAATCGGGGTGCGGCAGTTTTTCACATTCCCTTCCAGCTAAAGGACACCTGTCATAGAACCTACAGCGCGGTGGTGGATTTATAGGTTTTGCAACGGATCCTTTTATATCCGGCTCTCCCCTCTTGTACTCCGGATCTGGAACCGGTATCGCCGCTAACAAAGCTTTGGTGTAAGGATGGAGAGGATGCTGAAGAACTTCTTCTATGTCTCCCATTTCGACGACTTTTCCCAAATACATAACAACTATTCTGTTTGCCATATACCTTGCAACAGCTAAATCGTGGGTTATGTAAAGGTAGCTCATCCCATGTTCCTGTGCTAATCTCATCATGAGCTTCATTATTCCCGTTCTTATTGATACATCCAGCATTGAAGTTGGCTCGTCAGCTACAACGAAAGAAGGATTGAGTATTAGAGCCCTCGCTATAGCGACTCTCTGGCGCTGGCCTCCTGAAAGCTCATGAGGGAATCTAAACATAAAAGTCTCAGCTGGGGAAAGTCCGACTTCCTCAAGAAGTTGAGCCACCATATCCTCTCTCTCTTTAGCTGTTCCTATATCATGAATATTTAGAGGCTCGGCAACTATGTCAAATATCGTCATTCTGGGATTCAAGGATTCATAAGGATCTTGGAATATCATTTGAACTTTTCTTCTTATCTCTATCATTTTTTTCTTTCTATCTTTCAAGAAATGATTTATAAATTTTGAATCGTTTTTTCCAAACTTTTCATAGAGATCATACATATTCTTATCAAAATCATCAGTCAAACTCGGCGGATTCTTGAATTTCTCCAGATATTGCTCCTTTATATACCTCTCTGCTCCTTTTTGATTTTCAAAGAGATAAGGCGTGACATCCTGGCCTTCCATTATCACCCTACCAGAGGTCGGTTCGTAAAGACCTACCAATATCTTGCCGGTTGTTGTTTTTCCACATCCAGATTCACCGACAAGCGCTAAAGATTCACCTCTTTTTATCTCGTAGCTGACTCCATCAACGGCATGCACAAAGAGTTTCACTTTGCCGAATATCTTTCTCTCTGCCGGGAAAAGTTTTCGGAGGTTCTCTATTCTGAGAACAATGTCATCACTTTTCATCGAACTTCACCTCTTTTCCCCTCTCGATAGGATGATGGCACGCCAGCCAATGACCAGGTTCTATTTCTCTATACTCAGGTTCCCTTTCCCTGCACTCATCTGTGGCAAGCGGACACCTTGGCGCAAATCTACACCCCTTTGGAGGGTTCAAAAGGTTCGGAGGTTCACCAGGAATAGTGGTAAGTTCAGTCTTAGGTCCAACGACACTTGGAAATGCGTGCATGAGTCCATAGGTGTAAGGATGAGCAGGGTTTTTGAATATAGTGACAGAATCTGCAAACTCCACGAACTTCCCAGCATACATCACAGCTATTTTGTCAGAGACTTCCGCTATTACGGCTATGTCATGAGATATATAAATCATCGCCATGTTGAGCTTCTGCTGAATTTTCTTCATTTCCTTGAGTATCCTGTCCTGAACTATGACATCGAGCGCCGTTGTGGGCTCATCTGCTATTATCAATTTAGGATCACACGAGAGAGCCATCGCTATTATCGCTCTTTGCTTCATACCACCAGAATACTGATGCGGGTACTGATCCATTCTCTTTGGATCAAGACCGACAAGTTGAAAGAGTTGAGCAACTTTCTCGCGAGCTTCGTCAATGCTCATATCTGGAAAATGATTTAGCATAGCTTCAACTATCTGATCTCCAACTTTGTAAACAGGGTTCAGGGAATTCATAGCAGCTTGAAAAATCATCGAGATGCCCTTCCACCTGTATTTTCTCATCTCGTCTTCTGGAAGAGAGACGAGATCCACGGATCCATTTCCATCGTCAAAGAATATATGCCCTCCTTTGAACTCTGCATTCTCAGGAAGAAGCCTAAGTATCGTCATGGATACAGAAGTTTTTCCACATCCAGACTCTCCGACTATTCCCAGCGATTCTCCTTCCTTCAACTCAAAGGATATCCCATCGACCGCGCGGACATATCCCATTTTTGTCTTGTACCACATCTTTAGATTATCAACCTTTAGGACAGTCCTTCCCATAATCTCACCTCTTCCTCAACCTTGGGTTGACTATTTCTTCGAGTCCCCTTCCGAGGAAGTAGAACGCTGAACATATCAGAGTTATAGCTAATCCAGCAGGGACCCAGAGCCACCAGAAAGTCCCTATGTTCGTTCCGATCAAATACCCCTGACTACTCGCTGTGTACAAGATTATTCCCCAACTCATCTTTATGTTGACGAGCCCAAAAAAACTCAGAACGGCTTCTGTAAATATAGCTCCCGTGACTGAGAACATCATGTACAGGAAAGAGAGGGGAAGAACATTCGGTATTATGTGTTTTCTAATTATGTACCAATCCGATCCGCCGGCGCTCTTAGCAGCTTCTATAAAGGGCCTTACCTTTACAGTGAGGGCTTGTGACTTTAATACTATCGTTATTGAACCAAACCCAGATATGACACCTATTATCAGTGCTAGCTTGAAGAGGGTCAGCTCTATAAAGGCTGACAGAACCATCAGAAGAGGGAGTGATGGAAACAGCATTATTATGTCAGCTAATCTCATGAAGAAAGTATCCACAACTCCGCCGTAGTAAGCTGAAGTTGCTCCGATAACTGTTCCTATAAAAACTGTGATAAACGCAGCCGTAACTCCAAGTACGAATTCCCTTGGAGTTGAATACATCATTTGGCTCAATACATCCCTTCCAAGTGGATCTGTTCCGAACGGATGCATCGATGAAGGTGGAGATGGATTCGACAAAAGACCGTCATTTCCAGTTACAGGATCATATGGTTTGCTTGAGAAAAAGTAAGATCTTGAAACCTCTGAAAGCTCTATGAAGGCAGCTGCTTTAACTATTGCAGAGACCGTTTTATCCGACACATCAAGACCGCTTTCTTTGAGAACATTCTTGATAGCAGAGAAGTATCTGTCATAAACATTTACAAGTGACTTGGTGAGATCCTCATAGTATGTAGTAAGCTTTATATTGCTCAATTTAAGGTTTGCTACTTTAATAACCAACTTTTGGACGAGATCATTGAAATTTTTTAAGACTTCGTTTATATTTCCAGTTATCTCCTTTCCCTTTAACTCTAATTTGAATTTGTTGTCAATCTTCTCTATTTCTGACAAAAGTTTTCCCTCACCCAGATATGACTTGATTCTTCCGGCAAAGAACTGCGCCAAGTAGTGAAGATCGTATATTATTACCCCCTTGGCAGCCTCTATGAGAAGTTTTCTCGATTCATCCAAAATTTCTGAAAGCTTCTCATCTTCTGGTTCTGTAAGGTAGTATTTTCCGATCATATCTCCGAGCTTTTTAAAGTTCGGCTCCTTGCCAGATTTCATCTCATCGATCATAGATTTGGCGATTTTCGACATATTCCAGAAAGTTTCTTCGGTCGATCCTTTAGCGGAAGAAGAAAGCGTATCCTGAATCTTCTGAGTGAAGATTCTGAGTTTCCCTTCACCAGGCTTGAATATCGTCTGGACTATTCCGGCTAGGTAAGGAGCAACCCCTTGATCTATGTTTCTAAAGTTCAATCCTATTCTCTGCTTTCCATTCTTGTAGCCGCAGTTTCCACCCTCTAAACTATCAACCCAGAATCCTATTATAGAGACAGAACCCTTCAATTTAGCTATATTCTCTAGCCTTCTTGAAAGCTCACTGAGAGCTTCTTCGGATTTTTCATAATTTTTCTCCTTGTAAGATGTCTCTGCCTCTTTTAGGAGTTTCCAAAGCCCGACTAGCTGTGGAAAGTTCTCCTCAAAGAAATCCAGTGAATTTCTCATAGCTTCTTCCTTAGAAATGTAATTGAAATCGAAATTCTTAACTATATCAAGCTTTACATATCCTCTAACCATCTCATCCAAAAATCTCTCAAGATCAGATCGTTTTTTTGAAAATAGATCGGATATTTTCTTTTGGAGTATCGCCTGAGAATATGTATCGAAATCAGGAGACTCCACGAACATGTTTACAAGATCAGATTTGCTGTTTTCGATATCTTCCCTGCTCATTCCAAGATCGTAAACGAGGGATATATAGTAGAGAACATCCACATCAGAAAGAGCTTTTTTAAGCTTTTCAGAGTCTAAAGCTCCCTCAAGGGCTTCCGGACTTGAAAGAAGTGGAAAGACATCCAATTTCGCCTTCGCCATTAAAACTTTCATTATCTCATCAAAGCGGTTTTTCAAATCCGATGGCTTTGAATATATTTGGTAGCTCTTTAAAAAGTTTATGAAAGATGTTGGATCGCTATTAGCCCATTTGGACAAGTTGTTCTCGATCTTTTTTTCATTCAAGAACTCCCAAACCACCTGACTCTTCTCATAAGTCCCTATATCGTTTATGAAATCCTCAATTTTCTTCATGTAGAAATATTTCGCAATTTTTTTAGCCGCTTCATCGATATCCTTAGAATTCTTAAGAGCGCTTTTTATATACTCGAACATCGACTTTCTTGAATTGTATTCAAAATATTTCTCAACCGCGTCCTGCAAAACATCTCTGAATGTATTTTCGGTATTCATATTTCTCTTTTTAAATATGAGGTCGATATCTTTATCTAACTTATCAGATACGCTCTGAATTTTAAGCGTGTAGTCTATGTCCGAGTTACTCTCAAGGAACACCTCTTGAAGGTTCTTTTCGTACTCTGTGTACATCTGTTTCGCTATCGATTCAAGCTGAGAGATATACTTCTTTCCCATGAACTTCGTATAGATCGGGTAAAGAGCTCCGAAAACTCCGAAAAGGATTATCACGACAAGGCCAAATATGGCTATCTTTCTCTCCTTAAAGAGATTCCAGTTCGTTTTAGCAGATTTTAGAAAAAGTCCCCATCTCGTTTTCCAGACAGATTCTCTCCTGTCAGCCATCAAATTCACCCCTTTAATACCTTATCCTTGGATCTAAGAATGCGTACAGTATATCTGCTATGAGGTGAGCAAAAAGAACGAATATCCCCGTGAAAACAAGGAGTCCTACCAAAAGAGGTATGTCCTGTGATCTCAAAGCCTCAAGATAAGCCATACCCATTCCAGGCCAGGAGAACATCGTCTCAGTTATAACACCACCGCCAACTGTAAAACCAAGGCTTATTACGAAGTTCGTAACGAGTGGTAAAAGTGCATTCCTCGCCGCATGCTTATCCCTCACCACATGATCTGGAAGCCCTTTAGCCCTTGCAGTTGTTATGTAGTCCTCTTTTATTATCTCAAGCATCGTATCTCTCATAACAAGCATCGAACCGGCAAAAGAGAGTACCGTGAGCGTGAGTATCGGCAGTATCATGTGCATCAGTATATCCGCGGCGTATCTGCCCATGTAGTATTTTTCCATGGTGTTTGGATCGACATAGCTTGCATTTATCCACCAAAGCGCAAGTCCTATAAAAGTTATCGTCATTATTCCCCAAAACCACTTCTTCTTGGCGGATATCGTTTTCTGCTTGACGGAGATCCCAAGCGCAACAGTATAAGCCAAAACCAGTATGAGAGCACTCCAGAGAAGATCCAAAAATACCTGCTGGGATCCGAAAGGCGCACTTTTCCAAACTTCTGGATCTATGAACTGATTCAGAGGGATGTTTTTCAATATGATATCAAGAGCCACCATACCGATTACCATCAGAAATGGAGTGATGGCAGTCCAAAGAACTGTCTCCACAGTGCCTTCTTCCTCAAATTTCCTTCCGTATATCCTGAAGAGCTTTCCAGCAGCTTCACTTCCTATCATATAGCCGATCAGATAAAATGTCACCGTTGGGAAAACAATGGAAACAATTAACGGCTTGAAGTTATGAGATGCGAACATCATCATCATGAATGCATAGGCAATCCAAAGCATTGCAATTATGAAAGCATGGACAGAGTTTGGAGTTTTCTTCTTTGAAAGAATCTTCTTGGCTACGGAATGACCTATCAGATAAGAAATTATAGATGCTGTTATGGCTATGAATATCTCTCTAACGGTTGAATTCTTCAGGACAATTGCGAAAAACCATATGTTGAAAGTTATCAATATCGGTGTAAATATCGTCCAGAAGACTATTCCAACGAATGTCGCCACCTTATCTGACATCTTTCCCCTGTTCCAAGCTATTCGTTTTCCCAAATTAAATCCAACTACATAAGATATCAAAGTGGATGTCACAAAAAGAAAAACGGTCCTTGGAAGTCTCTCCTTTATTATGTCGAATACTTTTCTCGGGTAGTAAGTAAAGGATGTTCCCAAGTCTCCTTTCATGAAATTCTTCATGTATATGAGATATCTCTCCCATGCGGGCTTGTCATACCCAAACTGTTTCTTTATGGCTTCTCTTGCTTCAGGTGTAAGTTTTGGATTCATGAGATACTGATCTATGAAGCTACCCGGCATAGCCTCCATGAGCCAGTAAACTACGGTCACATAGATGAAAAGGAGTATGACAATCTGAATAACTCTCTTAGAGATGTACTTTATCACCTTTTCACCTTCCCCTCATTCTTTTTCCCACAACGGCGTGTATACCATATAAAGCCGTCCTTTAGCAAGTACTATTAGATTATTAAACTCATAAAAAAGAAATCCGCCCCGCTAGGGGGCGGAATGACTAAAAAATTCTATTCTCACTCTAACTTGAACTTTCCAACAGCCTGCTCAAACTGTTTGAGAACACTTGCAAGTCTTTCAGATGAGCTGAGAAGTCTGTCCTTTTGATCTGTCAAGGCTTCCACCTGATCTTTGACGGCATCTATCTCATGTACGACTTCGTTCACCGATTTAGTCGCGTTATCCATAGCCGCGCTTATCTCCTGAGCTGCTGCGCTCTGCTCCTGTGCGGATGCTGCCAGATTGTTTGTCATACTATCAAGAGCCGTGACTTGATCAGTTATCGTTCTGAAAACCTCCGCTATTCTGTCGCTCTCACCACTCATCTCTCCTATCATGTCAACCAGCCTCTGGGTTATATCGCTGACGCTTCCTGCTTCTTCTCTGATGCTTGAGAGTATTCCAGATATCTGCTCGGTCGATTTTCTCGACTCCTCAGCTAATTTTCTTATCTCGTCTGCAACAACCGCAAAGCCTTTTCCAGCTTCCCCAGCTCTTGCCGCCTCAATAGCTGCGTTAAGAGCCAAAAGATTAGTCTGCTCAGCTATCGAGTTTATCGTCTCGACTATCTCCTCTATATTCTTTGTGGAATTTGTCAAGGACTGGACACGCTCGGATGCGCTTTTTGACTCCTCCGCAACTTCTTTAACCCTCTGGACAATGACTTCGAGCGCTTTTTCTCCCTCTTCTACGGATTCCCTAAGAATGCTGCTTTGCTGCGAGAGCTCTTCGGCTGTTTTTGAGACCATCTGAGCGCTTGATGCAACTTCCTCCACACCGGATGTCGTCTCCTCAACCGCAGCCGCTACATTATCGGCCATACTCGCGACCTTATCGACATTCTCAGTAACGGTATCAACCGCCTCGCTCATATCGTCAGCGACCTGAGAAATCTCGCGGGACATCTCCTCTATCTCTCTTCCGGCATTTCTTATGTTCTGAACGATTTCTTTTAAGTTGTCTCTCATATTTGTTATGGCTTTTGCAACTCTTCCTATCTCGTCCTCACTCTGATAATCGAGATCTGCTGTAAGATCTCCACTTCCAACTTTTTCCGAGAAGGATTCGAGTTTTTTCATAGCCCTCACAACCACCGCTTTTATGACAAGCCAAATGACAACGAAAACTATGACTCCTCCTGCAGCCATGACTACTATACCCATCCAGGTGGCTTTCTTGAGCCCACTCATCACTTCATCCTCATATGCCGTTAGAAGGACAAGCCATTTTTTCGAAGGCACCCATCCAACATAAGCTATCTTTTTATAAATTCCACTCTTTCCTGGTTTTTTGTACCAATATGTGACTATTCTGTTCTTATTACTCAAGAACTTTTGAAGTAGATCCTCACCCGTTTTTGCATCCTTAAATGAAACCTTCTTTCCCTCAACACTTCTGTCTATGTACATTATAACAGTACCATCAGAAGCTATTATCGCAGGATAAGAGCTTTTTCCCAGCTTTACAGACATCAAAGTTTTTCTAAGATTCTCCCATATCCTTTCTTTTATCTTAGCGAGTTCTTTCTCAACATCGTCTATGTAAACACCACTTCCTATCATCCAATGCCAAGGCTCGAAGTACCTGGCATAAGAAAGTTTGGGCTGAGGTTCTTCTTCACCAGGTTTTGGCCATTTGTATTGAACAAATCCTCCACCACTTTTCGCAACCTTTATGAGCTCTCTTATCACATAAACACCATCTGTATCCTGAAGATCCCAAAGATTCTTACCAATGAGTGATTTTTTAACATGCACTACTGTAACCCCATCATCTGTAAACACAAACACATATCCGCTGCCATTGTTGAATCTTATCGCTCCAATAGCTTCCTCAGCCAACTTTTTAGCTTCGCTCTCGCTGAGCTCTCCCTTTCTGTAGAGATCGTAGTAGTGCTTGGCAATTTCCAAAGCAGAATCCACAATAGACTGCAGATTCATCTTATGCTGATTCATCAAACTTTCCTTCATCTGACTTATAAAACTCACAAAATTCTCTGTATTCAATACCGCTTGCTTCCCAACATCTCTCATGTGACTCTCAACAGAATTCCTAAGGCTCTTTTCGATGAAACTCAAAGATAGTGTGAGAACGATCGCCATACCTACAGCAAGGACTACAAAAGTAGGAACTATGAGTTTTGCAAGAACGCTACGCCTCAATACGGATCCCTCCTTGTGAATACAATTTTTCCCGAATTATATCACCTTCATTCATACTGTCTACCGACACTCATATCAACTTTCAGCGGAACTCTCAAATCAACCACATTTTCCATTTCCTCAGAGACTATTTTTTTCATCGCTTCTACTTCATCTTCTGGAACTTCAAAGACTAGTTCATCATGAACCTGGAGTATCATCTTGGATTTCATATCCTTCGTTCTTTTGTATATGTTTACCATCGCCAGCTTTATGATATCCGCCGCAGTTCCTTGAATTGGAGTGTTTATTGCTATTCTTTCACCTTCTGCCTTTTTGGTTCTATTCCTGGATCTCAATTGAGGAACTTCCCTCCTTCTTCCAAACATCGTTCTGACCTCACCAGTTTCAGTTGCCCTCTCAACGATTTCTCTTATGAAATCCCTCACACCCGGATAGAGCTGAAAGTAGCTGTTTATCATTCTTTGAGCGTCCTTTACGGGTATCTTCAATCTAACGGCAAGCCCGTAAGGCGTCACACCGTATATTATCGAGAAGTTAACCATTTTCCCAACCCTTCTCATTTGATCGGATACCATCTCCTCCGGAATTCCGTATATCCTTGCAGCAGTCATCCTGTGAATATCGAGTTCTTCTCTGAAAGCTCTCACAAGATTTTCATCTCCAGAAAAGTGTGCCAATATTCTCAGTTCAATCTGTGAATAATCAGCGCTGAGTATGTACCATCCTTTTTTCTGAGGTCTTATAGCTTTTCTTATATCTTTCCCCTCATCATCCCTTTTCGGAAGATTCTGCAAATTCGGATCAGAGGAAGAAAGCCTCCCAGTAGCTGTCCCGGTTTGATTGAAAGAAGTGTGAACTCTCCCGGTTTTTGGATTCACAAGCTTTGGTATTGCATCTATGTATGTGGATTTGAGCTTCTGGTATTTTCTGTAATCAAGAATGAGCCTGGCTATCTCGTGTTCAGCAGCGAGATCCTCTAGAACCTCTGCGCTTGTCGATATCCTCCCAGTCTTTGTCTTCTTTCTGGGCTTTATTCCGAGCTTTTCCAAAATCCTAGCTATCTGAACGGATGAATTTATGTTAAAACTCTCTCCAGCTAAAGAGAATATCTCTTTTTCCAACTCTCTCATTTTATCTTGAAACTTCTCTGAGAGCTCTCTGAGATAGTCCAAATCGAAGTAGACCCCCGTACTTTCCATAGCTACCAAAACGGGAATTAGGGGCATCTCTATATCATGCAAGACTCTCTCAAGCTTCATCTTCTCTACAGATTTTGAAAGCTTCAAATACAGACGATAGGTTATATCGGCATCCTCGGCGGAATACTCAGATGCTTTCTCTGTCGGAACATCGGAAAAATTACCAGAAAATAAGGGAAGTTCTTGAGAAGGAGGTGCAACTTCTTCATAGGAGATCATCTTGTACCCTAGAAATCTCATCGCAAGTTCATCTAAAGAGAACTTTTTCTCATCCGGGTTCAAAAGCCAAGCAGCTACCATCGTATCAAAATATGGAGTCACGGGATCTACACCAGCACTTTTAAGTACAGAAAGATCATATTTTATATTCTGCCCAACTAGTTGAGAGCTCTCAAACATCCTTCTCAATCCCTTGATCACGATATCCTTGCTGACATTTTTCCCGGATTTGTGTGAGACAGGAATGTAGAAAGCCTTTCCCTCTTCATAGCTTAGAGACACCCCAACTATTTCGGCAGATATCGGATCGAGAGAAGTGGTTTCTAAATCTATGGATACCACCTTTCCGGAGATCTCAGAGATGATCCTTTCAAA
>WGAO01000064.1 GCA_015489065.1 Thermotogaceae bacterium
AGAGGTAAAGTATCAAAATAGAATAAACAGATCTGATTATTCAAACATGAAGAGAGTCTTTGGAAAAGGAGTGGTTGTAACCAAAGATATCGTTTTCAAAGACGATAGAATTGTGGGAATTCCAGCATGGCTTTTCTTCTCTATCTTTGAAAACAAATAAATGCTATTCTTTAAGCAAAAACGTGTACATCTTGAAAGGCTCATAATCGAACTCAAATGTTTTTGTGCTGTCTTCTATCTTTCCAAGATCATCCTCGAGTATATTCGATCTGTGAATCTGAAACTCTTTCCACAGGTTCACCTTGCATCTTCCGCTTCTTCCAGCGACTTCCACGAGTCTCATAACGATACCGCTTTCACCACGCCTTAAAGCATTCAATTTGAAAGATCCGCCAGAGATTTCAAAATTCGGAATATCGAACTTTCCATTTACAACCTCGATTGGAAATGAGAATTCCTCCGATCTTTTAATTATTTCCTCGATTCTTGATCCATCGTGAACGTAAACTCCCAATCTGAACTTGTGATAACCTTCATCTGAGAAGAAATTCGGGAATATGCCTGCCTTTAGGAGCGAAATGCCGATTTTAGAAACATTCACGCTGCATCCGTATTTGACATCGTTCATAACGGCAACGCCAAAACCGTTTTGAGAGATAGAGACCCATCTGTGCATCGGGGCTTCAAATCTTGCCTTCTCAAAATTTGTGTTCCTTGTTGTCGATCTTTCCACATATCCGCCATCTACATCAAAGAGCGCTTTTCTTGACAGGACGTTTACATCAAAGATTCTTTTTAAAAGAACCCTTCTTGTATGCCAATCTATTTTGTATTCCAATGTTAAAACATCGGAATTTTTGTAAAGTATGACGAATTCTTCTATTCTCGAGCCTTCATATTCATAAGTTAGTTTGATGGCGCCCCTGATATCTCCATCTTCTACGAATTCGATCGAATCTGGTGCTAAAACCTTCCCTTCAAGCTCTGTGTTGACATCTATATCCCAGTTATCCCAGTAATAAGGAACATTTTTGTATATCCAAATCTTTGATGGCTCTTTAAAGACGCTCCTTTTGAATTTCTTTGAGAAAATATCTATACCGCCGTCGGCTACTTTCACTATCATGTAATCGTTCTCAAGAACATTCCCCATGCCTTTCTTTAGATTCACATGACTATTTGAAACAACCTTGAAATTGAAGCTCTTAAGAGGCTGAATCTCTTCAGAAGATGCGTACACATATTTGCCATCAAAAGTTTTTTGAAACTTCAATCTCTCTTCATCACGTTCAAGCTCAAGCGGTTCATCCAAGGTAAAGACGATTTTTCTTGGAAAATTGGATGTGTTCACAACGCTTATGAAATCGGATTTTTCTGAGTTTTTTTCGAAAACTTCACCGAGCTTTTCTTCTGCCCAATCCAAGATCCCCTTCAATTCATTCTCGGCTCTTGTATAAACTTCTTTTATAGAGCTTCCAGGGAGTATATCGTGAAATTCATTTCTCAATACCACTTTCCATTTCTCATCAATCTCTTTTTGAAGATCCTCGTCAAAAAGCGTTGAAAATATCTCCAGGTTTCTTAAAGCAACTTCAGCTCTCCTATGAAGAGCTTTTGTTCTAGATTCTGATGTGTAAACTCCTCTGTGAAGCTCAAGGTAGAGCTCTCCATCCCAGATAGGAAGATTTTTATCTTCAATATTTTTGAGTGTCTCTTTAACAAATTCTTTGACTGTAGACATTTTCGATTTTGGGATTTTAGGGAGCTTTGAGTAGCTATCGATCATCCTGCACATCTCATCAGAAGGTCCGCCTCCTCCGTCTCCATATCCAAATGGCATCAAAACTGCGGGAGAAATGTGTCTTTGGCGATGGTTTTTCCAAACCGACAGAAGCGAGCTCGCTTTAATTTCTCCGTTGTATCCTCCATTTGGATTGTTGAAGCTGTAATAAATAACTTTACTTCCATCAAGTCCATGCCAGATGCAAAGATCGTATGGAAATTTGTTGGATTCATTCCAATTGAGCTTTGTTGTAATCAGGATATCTATACCAGCCTCATTGAGAATTTGAGGAAGTGTGTGCGGAAAGCCAAAGGAATCTGGAAGCCAGCAGATGTTAGATCTTTTCCCGAAATTCTCCTCAAAAAACTTCTGGCCATACAAAAGTTGCCTTGCTATGGATTCAACTGAAGATATCACGGTGTCTGGCTCAACCCACATTCCACCTATGGGTTCCCAAAAGCCTTTATCAATCGCTTTTTTAATCCTTTCAAATAGCTCTGGATCTTCTCTTTTTATATCTTCATACATTTGAGCAGATGACTGAACATAGGTTATCTTGTACTTCTCAATCAAGTTCAAAGCATTTGAGAAAGTTCTGCGAAGTTTCCTTTTTGTCTCTTCAACTGGCCAAAGCCATGCGTAGTCTATGTGGGATTGCCCTACCAAAAATACCTTTCCTTCATTTGGCCAGATATCTTTGAATGAGAGGATCTTTTCTCTGTACTTTTTGAACTCTTCAAGGATTCTCTCGCGATCTGGTAGAGAGAAGCCATCCACATCTGGGATATCCGGCGGATTCCAAACTTTCGTGATCTCTTCTTTGATCGTAGGGTTGTAAAGAGATGCTTTAAGATATTCTCCAGTTGACCTTGGAATATCGATCTTTCCAAGAAAATTCTCAGTTTCATCTACGAGAGCTTTGAAAAGAGCTTCATCGTCAATTTCGTTTGAAAGATCCAGAACAGCTTTTGTGAAATCGATTATTTTTCTTATATTTTCATCTACAACCACAAGGTTCGCATACTCAAAAATCGCATTCTCTCTGCTTCCAAAGAGTCCTCTTGGCACGACTTCTATTCGGAGCTCGTGATTCTTTCCGGCGAGATTTCCAACCCAGAGGTATTTTTGAAGTGGATTGAACTGACCAAAGCTTTTTCCATCCACAAGCACAAGGCTCTCCCCACCGAACCAGGCGTGAATATAGGTGTTATCATCTTCGATGTATATGTCTCTTTCAAAAACAGCCAGATCTCCTTCCCAGGAAAAGGGAGGGTCTATCAGAGAGTTTCCATATTTCCAACCATTGAGCTTTTCTATTTTCTTGAAAACATAGGGTTCTAGTTCACCCAAAAGCCTTTTCAGATGAGCAATTTCGAGTTCTTTCTTTCTGTACAAAATTTCTCCCCCCTAGCTAATAATAACTCGGAGATTGTAAATTAGCGAAAAGTCTTTGAAAACTCCAAATCTTTTGTTTTCTCATACAGCAAGATTAAAACAAACATATAAGCAAAGAAATTGTAGAGAGAAAAATCTCCAATATTCCATAAAGATAAAACCTCCGGCCACTCTCAGAGAGAATCGATACCGTCCTCGCTTTATATCCCACATAGTAAAGATAAAACCCATCAAAGACGATAAATCTCGACGGGACTTTGAACTTTATATCCCACATAGTAAAGATAAAACTATAATTCCAGTAAATAGATCACCTTTGTGAACATAATCCTTTATATCCCACATAGTAAAGATAAAACTGTAGGGTCGTTATATGACCTCAACAGCCGCGACATATCTTTATTTATATCCCACATAGTGAAGATAAACCGTCTTCAAGGTAGCGCTCAAGTCCTTCTTCTGTAGAGTTTTATATCCCACATAGTAAAGATAAACCGTTGAGGAAGCTATAAATCTTCTAAGTGCGGCGGCGAAATTTTATATCCCACATAGTAAAGATAAACCCGCCTTCACTGAAAAGTCTCCATCCTTTCAGATTCACTTTTATATCCCACATAGTAAAGATAAACCGTGTTGAGACTTGAGTGCCCTAAAAGCGCTTGAACCATTTTATATCCCACATAGTAAAGATAAACCCTCATCAAAACCCTTCACGGCTATCGCTTCCTTTTCATTTTATATCCCACATAGTAAAGATAAACCCAGAAGTCTTTGGGATACCGGAAAACGACGAGATATATTTTATATCCCACATAGTAAAGATAAACCTTGAAGGTATTAAGAGAAGAGTTTAGAGGGGTTTAGATTTTATATCCCACATAGTAAAGATAAACCCTTTCTCGGCGTTTTAATTTATAAAATAACGCGCTTTTTATATCCCACATAGTAAAGATAAACCGGAGCTCCTTATGCTTATAATGCGATGCTTTATTATTTTTATATCCCACATAGTAAAGATAAACCATGCTTCTTTAATATTTCTTCGCGTGGATCATAAACTTTTATATCCCACATAGTAAAGATAAACCCCGCAAGTTCCTATTGCATGATAAAAATAAGGGCCAGCTTTTATATCCCACATAGTAAAGATAAACCTTGCGCAGCAAAAGAACACGAAATACATAGAAAACTTCTTTTATATCCCACATAGTAAAGATAAACCTACTTGGAGGGGGTGAATAAAAATGCTCGGACTCATTTTTATATCCCACATAGTAAAGATAAACCCAAGAACCTCCGCAATCTTTCGAAGCAGTTCAAACGATTTTATATCCCACATAGTAAAGATAAACCCCCCCTTTTTATTATAGCATTCGTGATGTGTTTTATAAGGCAATTTGGGGAATTTTTGTGAATTCTGAAAACAAGATTTTTTGCAGCAAAGTATTGATGGTGAACTACAAGATGTACCGAGATTTTTCTGGAATTAGCTCGGCTTCTTTATAAATGATTTGTTTCTTTGAAATTACGTTTGCTGCATTTTATAGGATAGTGTTGTCCGTTAGATTTTTGTCTTGACCTATGATTTGCTTCATATCGGAGAAGAAGTACGAGAGTTTGTAAATGTAAACGGAATCCTCGGATTCATCTATGATGTCCCTTATTTCGTGAATGCATTTTTCAAATTTCGATTCTGTCAGTTCTCCTTCAAATACAGAATTTTGTACCCAATTGAGGTATCTTCTGAGTAATTTTCTGATTTTGTTTATTCGTTTTTCGCCGACGTCGTATGTGACGATCACGTACATTACATCACCACCACGGCTTCAATGGTTTATAAATATCATCACCGATTATGTGTTTTATAAGTTTGTAACATTCCAATCTTATTAGATATCTGTACGAGACTTTTCTTTTGAGTTTTCTGTGTGATATTGTACTTTTTAACCTGTTTTCAAATTCTTTGATGAATTTCGTTTTTCCAGAATTGTTTAAGAAAGTAAAATTTTCGTCAATATCAAAATCTTTCGAAGTTATCATTTTGTTGTTAATGAGCTTAAATATAACGTTGTCTGTGATCAAGGGTTTGAATATTTCTGCAATGTCGAGCGAGAGTGAGAATCTCTTTTCTGAAGGTTCATGAAGGAAGCTTATCGATGGATCCAAAGCGGTTTTGTAGATTTCACCCAGAACAGTCGTGTATGTAAGTGAATTTCCGAAAGAAATCATAGCATTTATCGGATCCAGCGGAGGACGTTTAGTCCTTCTTTCCATGGAAAATTTTCCTCTGGTTATGTCCTTAAACGTATTATAGTATGCTTTCCGAACACTTCCCTCCACTGCCATTATTTCCTCGATACTCCTTGCATCGTAAAGCTTTTCCTCATCAGATTCTATGTTTTCTAAATACTCTGTCTTTCCGAGTTTTTTCCTTATGTTCCTTTTCATTGAAAATATCGATCCTTCTATGAAGGATCGAGCTATGTAGAGTCTTTCCTTGAAGTTTAGGTAACTTTTCACTTGATGAACGGTCAAGTATCCAGATACTTTTTTTCTTCGCGGTACAAAGCTTCCGGAGTAGAAGCCGTAGTAATTGTAGATATTTAGGATTATGTCGTGTTCGTTGAGAAATCGCAAAGCTTTCGTGTTTATGTCTATTTCGCCGAACGCGTGTATTTTATCTATCATTTCAACTGGTATGAAGTTTTTCTCACCGTTGCTTTTTATAAAAAGAACAGTATTTCCTTCTCTTTTGAGCCTTCCATTTCCTAATATGTAGTAATCTTTAGGCATTATTCTTCACCAGCCCAGCAAAAGTCATGGTATGCACACGACCTACATATGCCATGTATTTTAGAAACCTTTGGGGGTTTTTCCATGGACTTTATCTTTTTTATGTTCTCAATAGCCTCTTTGAGGTTTTGCCTTAGATTTTCATCCAATATGACTTCCGTTCTTTTTTTCTCTTTTGGAAAGCGGAGCTCTCCTTTGAGCTTTATACCCTTACTTTCGAGATAATATAGGTAATACGCTACTTGCATCATCGAAGCTTTTTCCAGTTTACTGCTCGTCTTAACTTCGACGATTTCTTTACCTTTGACTACATCTATCGCAATAACACCGTCTATGAGAACTTCTCTCTTCGTTTCCCTGGGATATGAGAATCTGTGAAGAAGTTGTCCAACTAAAACTTTCTCACTGTTCGTCTCTGTACCCAACCCTTTGGAGAACATCCACAATTTTCTTTCGCATATGTAGTAATAGTAG
>WGAO01000065.1 GCA_015489065.1 Thermotogaceae bacterium
CAATAGGTGCTTATCAGGTTGAAGTGAATGGAAAGAAGATAACATTTATAGACACGCCTGGACACGAAGTATTCACGGAGATGAGGGCAAGAGGTGCTCAAGCAACTGACATAGTCATATTAGTCGTCGCTGCAGATGACAGTGTAATGCCCCAAACAATTGAGGCTTATGATCATGCAAGATCCGCAGGGGTTCCAGTTGTCGTCGCCATAAACAAAATAGATAAACCGAATGCAAATGTCGAGAAAACGAAGCAAGATCTCGCGAGCAAACTCGGGCTTGTTCCAGAAGATTGGGGCGGAGATACGATAATGGTTCCGATATCCGCAAAGAAAGGTATTGGGGTTGACGAGCTTTTAGAGATGGTTTTATTAGTTGCAGAGATGCAAGAGATAAAATGCTATCCAAAGCCCCCAGCAAGGGCGGTGATAATAGAATCAAAACTTGATAAAAACCTCGGCCCTACAGCAAACGCCATAGTAAAAGACGGGGTTTTGAAAGTTGGAGACTATGTTGTAGCCGGTCATACATTTGGAAGAGTTAGAGCTATGATAGATGACAAAGGAAAAAGGATAAAAGAAGCTGAACCGTCAAGACCCGTGATGGTATTGGGTTTTGAAGAAGTTCCAGATCCTCATTCTATGTTATATGTAGTTGAGAGCAGAGAAGTGGCAGAAAAACTAGCGAAGAGTCAAAAAGAGAAACTCAGAGCTCAGAAACTATCCAAAGTCAGGCATATAAGGCTTGAAGACCTCTTTAAGGCGCTTGAAGAAAAAGAGAACAAAGTGTTGAATTTGGTGATAAAAGCTGACACTCAGGGATCTGTGGCAGCGCTTAGAAACGCCATAGAGAAGCTGAAAGCCAAGGAAATAGACATAAACATCGTTCACGCAGGTGTTGGTGCAGTCACAGCATCAGACGTCATGCTAGCCGCTGCAACGGATGCCGTAATACTTGGATTCAGAGTAAAGGCGGATTCAAAAGCACGAAAACAAGCAGAGATAGAAGGTGTTCAGCTTAAACTCTACTCTGTCATATATAAACTCATAGAGGACTTGAAGAAAGCCCTTGAGGGAATGCTTGAACCAGAAGAAGTGGAGGAATACACAGGAAAAGGAGAAATAAAGAAAGTATTCAAGATAGGAAAAGTTGGAAAAGTTGCAGGAGTCCAGCTAACAGAGGGATTTGTAGAAAAGAGCGGCTTTGTAAGGCTATATAGAGAAGGCAAGATGATCTTTGAAGGAAAAATAGAGTCTCTAAAGCACTACAAAGAAGATGTCAGCAGAATTGAAGCTCCTCAGGAGTGTGGAATCAAACTAGAAGGATTCGATGATATAAAAGAAGGAGACGAGCTTGAATTCTACATAACAAAGAAAGTTCCAAAGAAACTTACATTTGTCTCGGAGGAAAAAGGTAATGAATCTTGAGGAAATAGCAAAGGAAGCCGGAAAATTACTCTTGAGATTCAAGGGAAAACTCAAAAATGTCGAGGAGAAATCTTCCTCATCAGATCTTGTTAGCGAGGCAGATTACGAATCGCAAAAATTGATAGAAGAGCTTCTAAAAGAGAAATATCCAGATTACGAAGTCATTGGCGAAGAGAACTACTCCGAAAGAGATCTCAAAAAGGGAAAGATATTTCTAGTAGATCCGCTAGATGGATCACTCAACTATGTGAGTGGTCTTCCTTTTTACTCAATATCTATAGCGAAAATTGAAAACGGAGAAATAATTGAAGGAGTTGTTTATCTGCCAGAAATGAATGAGATGTTCCACGCTGCCAGAGGAGAGGGAAGCTATCTAAATGGGAAGAGGATAGAAAGTGGTGATAACGAATTAGAGAAAAGCCTCATAGTTACCGGTTGGCCATATGATCATGAAGGAACTCTCTGGACATACAGAGCGATCAGGGAGGTTAATGAAAAAGTCAGGGAGACAAGAATACTGGGGAGCTGCGCAGCTGAGCTCTCGTATTTGGCGGCTGGAAGGATAGATGGGTACTTTGAAATAGGGCTTGGCTCTTGGGATTTGGCGGCTGGATACCTGATAGCCACGGAAGCTGGGGCAATGGTGAGCTCGATATCAAAAGATGGATTTGATCTTGAACTTGGAGAAGTCGCAGCTGGAAAACCCTCTCTTTTTGAAGATCTTTTAAGCGTTGTGAGAAGCGTAAAATGAAAGAGGATATTTTTGAAGTTTTGAAAGATCGAATAGAAAAGCTCGATCTAGATAAACCAAATGGAAGAGTAAAAAGAGTCGTCGGCTTGACGATAGAATCCGAAGGACCTGACGCTTCTCTTGGTGAAATCTGCAAGATCTTTACAAAAGATAAGAGAATCCTTGCAGAAGTTGTTGGCTTTCAAGATGAAAGCGTTCTTTTAATGCCGCTTGAAGATGCAACTGGATTAAAACCGGGATGCGAAGTGGTCAAAACTGGGAGAATTTTAGATGTAGGAGTATCGAAGGATCTAACTGGGAGAGTACTTGATGGACTTGGAAGACCTATAGACGGAAAGTCATTCATACCCAATGACAGGTATCCCATTTCCAACGAATCCCCACATCCACTTAAGAGGAAAAGAATTGAAGAGCCTCTACCAGTTGGAATCAGATCGATAGATGGATTTATAACGCTTGGAAAGGGTCAGAGAATAGGGATATTTGCAGGGAGCGGCGTAGGAAAGAGCACACTCCTTGGAATGATAGCAAGAAACACCTATGCAGATATAAATGTGATAGCTCTAATTGGAGAGCGTGGAAGGGAAGTAAGAGAGTTCATAGAGAGAGACCTTGGAGAGGAAGGCCTTAAAAGATCCGTCGTTGTCGTGTCAACTTCTGATCAGCCGGCTCTTGTGAGGGTAAAGTCCCTTTTAACAGCCACAGCGATTGCGGAGTACTTCCGTGATATGGGGCATGATGTCATGCTCATGGTCGACTCGCTGACAAGATGGGCTATGGCACAAAGGGAGATAGGACTATCTGTCGGAGAACCGCCAACAACACGCGGATACACGCCGAGCGTCTTTGCAGGACTTCCTAAGATACTTGAAAGAGCTGGAAATTCCGATAAGGGAAGCATAACTGCGATATACACGGTTTTAGTTGAGGCGGATGATTTCAACGATCCCATATCCGATACTGTGAGATCGATCGTCGATGGACATATAATACTCTCAAGAAATTTAGCTGAATCAAACCACTATCCACCAATTGATGTTCTTATGAGCGTAAGCAGATTGATGAAAGAAGTTGTGAGCGAAGAGCACCAGAGGGCTGCTGCAAAACTGAGGGACTTGATGGCAACCTACAGAAACGCAAAAGATCTGATAGATGTTGGTGCATACAGAAAAGGCTCGAACCCAAAAATAGATACAGCTATTGAGATGATCGATGAGATAAATTCCTTCCTTCGCCAGGGAATATTCGAAAAAGCCCCGTTTGAAAAGACAGTTTCACGCCTTTTAGAAATGGCATCGAAGGTGATATAAAAACAAAAGCCCCCTCGCATGAGGGGGCTCTTTCATTTTAAATTAGATCAGAAGCTTGCGCTGTAGCTGAGGGATCCATACCAAGAATTCGATGAATCATAGTAAGCCTCTGCTGTCAAACCGTCCTCAATAGTGTAATCAGCGGTAACATTCCAAGTGTAAGCCATTGTGTTGTCCGTCTTAAAGACTGCAGACACGCTCAAAGCATCCATTGGATTCAGAGAGGCATCAACTTCTGCATTCCAGACACTCGGAGCATTTACTACATCACCCATGTTGAATTTCGCTGTGACACCAACCATATCAAGAGAGAGTCCGAGCTTAGCACAAAGAGAAGCAGAAAATGCACTAGCAGCAAGATCATATTCTGGAACAGTTTTGAATGTAACAGAGACATTTCCGAATTCCGGGCTAATTGTTATAGCAGCCTTAGCAAACTGACCGTACCATCCGCTTCCATCATCGTAAGCAAATTCAGGAGCAACCGTTACTATTCCAAAGGTTTTGGAATAGTTAGCATCAACAGCCCAGTTGCTTGTCTCCTGCTTGTAAGCGAAAGAAAGTGTAAAGTTTTCAAGGGAACCTTTTCCTGAGAAGTCAGCAAAAGCAGCTGCGTATCCAGCACCAGCGCTCATGTAGTAAACGGCTCCAGCGGAAAGGCTCCCAACACCAAGATCCTGGCTGAAGAGAGCTGCAACACCATCGTCAAAGAAATTGGCCGGAGCAGCAGTTCCATCGTCAACCTGGTCAACATAAACAATCTCCAAGCTCGGGAAGCTCTGAAGTTTCACCTCAAGATAGTCCCCACCAAAAGCAATATCTCTTCCAGCATTGGGATCGAATATAGCACTTGAGAAATCGTATCCGTTTGTAACATAGTTAAGGTAAAGGAGATCACCGTTGAATTCAGCGCTTGCAAGATTTATTGTTCCACCAGCGAAAGACCAATAGAGTGAAAGAGAAACCTTGCCAGCTTTCTCGGTGCTTCCTTTTGGTCCCCAAGAAAGGTATGTTTTAGCTCCAAATGCACCAGATACATCAATCCCAGCAGAAGAAACTTTAGCCGTTACTGTGTAACTACCTCCCCAAGATGCTGTTGCATTTGCACTGCCAGCAAGTGCGAAAATCCCAAAAACAGCGATAAGAACACCCACCAAAAGTTTACGCATGCCTCTCAACCTCCCACTTAGAAAATTTTAAGGATTATACCCCAAAAACTTTTTCTTTCAAGAGAGATATTACTTAACAGCGGCGTATATACCAACTGCCAAACCTGCTGCTCCTAATACAAGCGCAAGAATTGAAAGTGTGTTTATACTTTCAATTTTCTTAGAGTTTCCTTCAACTTTCTTAGAAAGATCGCTGATATCTTCTGAGTTCTTTTCAACTTTCTCCAAGCTTTTACTTAAGGAATCTATGCTCTGATAAAGCTTTGCATAACCTTTCCTAAGAGAACTAAGACTTTGTTTCATAAGGGCCATGTTGCTGATAGTCTCAAGTTTGTACTCCTCAAGACCTTCAACTTTCTTCTTCAGGCTGGTGATATCAGACTGAATAGCTGGAATAGCTTTTGAATTCTTAGAAGAGTTGAATTCAACAAGCGAGAGTCTCTCTATCATTTTTGCAGTTCTCTTTTTGAGCATAAGTATATCTTTATCATGCTTATCAAGTTTCTTCTCAATATTCCCTATTCTGTTGCTAAGGGCCATTGACATGTTTATCATTGACTCTTTAAACGAACTGAGATCAGAAGAAGTTGTACCAATCTCACTACTAAGAAGTGAGAACTTCTTTGAAAGAATACTTACCTGATATTTAAGAGCCTTCTCAAGATCCGAAACTTTCTTTGAAGTACTTCCAAGTTCTGTAGTCAAAGACATCACAGAGTCTGCAAGAGTACTTATCTGACCACTTACGGAAGAGAACCTCCCGTTAAAGTCGTTTATAGCCTTAGAAATTGAATCGACTTTTGCCTTTAACTCTTCAAGATCCTTTTTAGAAGCAGCACTTGATTCGAGATCGCTCTTAAGAGCCAAAAATGCTTCTCTTATGGTATCGAGCTGACTGTTTATAGAATCGAGCTGATCATAGAAGTAAGATATCGAATCGCTGAATGCACCAACCTTGTCCTGTAGGCTATTAACAGCTTTTCTTGTATCCGCAAGTTCTTCAGTGAGAGATGAAGTAACACCAGAAACTAGCATCTTCATACTGCTAAGATCATTTTTAAGTTTGGCGACATCGTTTTTAGTTGAATTTATCTGAGCCATAAGGAAGTCGTACATCCTCCCACCAAAGACAGCAAGCTCATACCTTGAGACAAACTTTTTACCCCTGAATGTACCATCTGGATATCCCGTAAGTATACCTACCTTGGCAAGCTTTTCGATGTACGGATACGCCCAGTGATTCTTCGGAACATCGCTTAGTTGAACTGCAAAAGCTGCCACCACCAAAACCGCTAAGAGCATCACCGCTACCTTTTTCATATTTATACCTCCCCCCTTCATGGAGTTTTCACTAAGCTGGATTATATCATTCCCGAACTTTCGTTCGCAAGTTTTTTACGCTTCATCTTTTCAAAGAGTAGAAAGCATCGAGCCCCGGATAAACTGCCATATCTCCTAGTTCCTCTTCTATTCTAAGAAGTCTGTTATATTTCGCTATTCTTTCGCTCCTAGAGAGTGATCCGGTTTTTATCATCCCAGAATTTGTTGCCACAGCGAGGTCTGCTATAAAAGTATCTTCGGTTTCACCAGATCTGTGAGATATTACATATGTCATGTGGTTTTTCTTGGTGAAGTCTATGGCTTCAAGGGTTTCAATAACGCTTCCAATCTGGTTGAGCTTTATCAAAACGGAATTGGTTGCACCAAGCTTAACACCTTTTGATATTCTTTCGATATTCGTAACAAATATATCATCTCCTACTATTTGAACCCTATCTCCAACAGCTTTGTGGAATTTGACAAATGCGTCCCAATCTTCCTCATCGAATGGATCTTCGATGGAGATTATTGGATATTTCCCTATCAAATCTTTGTAGTATTCTATTAGCTCGTCAGCACTCATCATCTTTCCATCTACATCGTATTTTCCATCTTTGTAGAACGAAGAAGCTGCGCTATCAATAGCTATGAATACGTCTTTACCTGGTTCGTATCCAGCCTTTTCTATAGCCTCAACCAAAGTTTTAATAGCCTCTTCATTGCTATCAAGGCTCGGAGCAAATCCTCCTTCGTCCCCTACAGATGTAACAAACCCTCTCTCGTGAAGGAGTTTTTTCAATGTGTGAAAAACCTCAGCACCGTATCTAAGAGCTTCTTTGAAAGATGGAGCTCCCGCAGGTACTATCATGAATTCTTGAATATCAAGGTTGTTGTCCGCATGCTTTCCACCGTTTATGACATTCATAAATGGAACAGGAAGAACTCTCGCGCTTGCCCCGCCAAGATATCTGTAAAGCGGAATGTCGAGATAATTTGCAGCAGCTCTTGCTGCTGCCATTGAAACTGCCAAAATAGCGTTTGCACCAAGCTTTGACTTGTTCTTTGTTCCGTCGAGCTCTATCATCAGTTTATCGAGAGCTACCTGATCAAAAACATTCATACCTATAATCTTGGGAGCTATGATGTCAGTAACATTTTTGACGGCTTTCAGCACACCCTTTCCTCCATATCTAGAACTGTCACCGTCTCTCAGCTCAACCGCCTCATGTTTTCCGGTTGAAGCTCCACTCGGAACGATGGCTCTTCCATATGTACCGTCATCCAGATAAACCTCAGCTTCAACAGTTGGATTTCCTCTGGAATCCAAAACTTCCCTCGCTCTCACCTCAACTATCTCTGCGTACACGCTATCACCTCCAAATGGATTTTACATCATTTTTTGATTTTTGAAATTAATCGTTCAAGTTCGTCTTCAAGAGATGGAGAAAGTTTCATCTCTTTCAGAGATTCAACAACTTCTCTTGCCCTGTCATAATCTTTCAGACAAACGAGCACCTTCCCGTAGAGAAGTAGGTAGTTCGGAGTTTTTTCAAAGTCCAAGGCTTTCAATATCAAATTTTTTGCATCTCTGCAGTTTCCGTATTTGTAGAGAAGCGATGCTGCAGCATAGTAACATGGATGATTACCTTCAGTAGAGTAGATACAGCTGTAAAGGTCCTGAAGCTTTTCTAGAAGAAACGAAGGATCATTTATCTTAGAGAATGCTTTTCCCATTATCACATACGATTGATCTGGGAATTCGCTCAACGCTTTTTCAGCAAATTCAACACTTTTTGTGTAATTTCCAAGATCGTAGTATATTCGAGATAGCGCAAGGTAAGCTTTTGGGGTATCCAAATTCTCAAAAACACTCAGCGCTTTGTCTTTCTTTCCTTCAACATAATAAGCAACTCCAGATATGTATCCACCGAACGATTCTGCCACTTCCGGATGTCCAGATGCTATTGCCGCAAGAGCTACTCTTTCCATCTCATCATCAGAAGCTTTTTCAAGATCTATTTTTCTTGCAAAAAGCTTCCCAGATTCCACACCTTGGAATATCAAGGAATCATCCTTTGCGGTAACGAACACAGCATTCTCTCGACCAACAGACCAATCGGAGTGCCATTCTGAAAGAAGTTTTTTCATCTTTTTGTATTCTTTATCTACTGATTCAACGCTCCATCCACTGCTTTCTGCAGCTATTTGAGCGTAAAGAGCTGCTTTTGTGTTCTCAGGATTCACTTCCAATGGCAGGAATATTACTTTAAATTTTGGCTTTTTAAGAGATGATACCAAAACGGAAACAGCGTTTTTCAGCGAGGGATCCAGAATAGCCCCAGGGCTCCACTTCGATTTCACCACATCGGCCAAACTTATTTCAACACTAGCTTTATCTCTGACATATCCCTTCAAAACTCCTCTGCCGTTTACGACACTCACGCTTTTTGGAAAATCTCCAAAAGCTCTGACATCGAAATTATAGTTTCCAGAGCTTAACCCTAGGATGCTGATCTCAAGCTCCACGAGTTCTCCTTTTATTACTTGATTTGGGCCTTTCAAAAGAACTTTTGGATTGAATTCAGAAATTATCCGATCTCTTTTGTCTGATATTTCTTTTGGAAAATCAACAGCAATTTTCGAAAGCTCCCTATAATCATTCAAAAAATCGAATACATCTTTCATCGAACTTACTTTCATATTCACGAGTTTGTTCTCTATCTGAGAAACCTTCTCAAAGATTTCTTTTATCTTTCCTTCTTTTTCTTTGTAATCAGAGAGACTCTTTGGAACACTTCCTAAAAACATCACCAGAGTGTCCATCTCTTTTACAGCGCTGTAAGCCGAATGAATCATTTTTGAAGAGACGAGATCATCAATAATCGAATACAAATAGTAAAGCTTTAAAAGTGCCTGAGCTTTTGGAATTGGCATGTATACAACTGCTACTGCTCTATACTCTCCTCCTTTTTTGCAACTTTTCACATCAACAGAATATCCGGTAAGCTCTAAGGCAGCTTTACTAACTATTCTCTTTCTGTAGCTCTCTACATCCACTTTTGAACACTTTTCTTTATCAGTTGAGCAGGCAGCCATCGCATATTTGTCAAGTTCTGAAAAGGTTTTAACATCAGTGTATATCATTTTGACAAGCTCTGCTCTCGCGTGTTCTATTGCTACATTCTCAGCGTTGGTTTTCACGGGATCAATAGCCTCTCCTTTTCCGTAGTAGTAAAGAGTTTGATCGGGTATTTGAGGTTCTTTACAAGAAGGCTTCATCATGAGAAAGGCGAGGGCGGCGATCAGAATCACCGCCACCCCTGCTCCTATCATTAAAATAGAATTCCTATCCATAAGATCACTCCTCTGCCTTCATCTTTATTCCAGCAATGACTATGTTACCACTCTCACCAACTCCGTAATCGTATATTATGGTTGCAAGCGTGTCGTAATCTTTGTCAAGGTATATAGCGTCTTTCTCAACTTTCACAGCTTTTACCACATAAATCCTATCACCTGTACCTTCGGATCTTTTTGCCATTTCAAGAGTGGGAGCGTATTTCATTGGAAGGATTCCCTTCTTTACCATTTCAGGGGTAAATACCAATTTCCCTTCTTTAGAATAAAGTCTGTACCCTGTCAGAAGGAGTATCACATTCTTTCCCTCAGCATCCACGATGAGTTTTGTTACCCTGCCAATCTTCTTCTCTTTCCATTTAGAAGGTTTTTCTTCTTTTTCAATCTTTGGTTTAACATAATCTTTCAAAGCTTCAACTAAACTTCCGCCGCCAAACTTCCCATATTTCTCCTTGAGATATTCCATACCGGATTTATCAAGTGGAACAGCCATCGTCACCCAATAGTAACCGAGTTTGTAGATTTCAGAAAGGGATTTATGTTTTTTCATCTCATCGATGAGAACGGCACCTTTTATAGTTCCCTCAACTTTAGCAACAACGATATCGTGAGTTTCTTCAAGATCTTCGACGGTGGTTTGAGAATCTATGTAGACGCCTTTTATAGCCTCAAGAAGTCTTCTCTGGGCATCGACTATCGCTCCTCTTCTTGCCATAAGAATCGCTCTTGACATAGGACGCATTCTCTTATTTATGGCGACTATTCCTCTTGCTATGAAAACATTGGCTTTTGGAGATATCGTGTAGGTGGGCTTGCCGCTTATCTTGTCTACTATGTATTTGAAATTCGCCTTCATCTTGACATAATACATACCAAAATCCTCATCCATACCCTCTTCTACAACTTCTGCTCCTCTGACCCAACCTTCAACAGCAGACTTGATCTCATCGCTGCTGACCATAGCATCACCTATAGTCGTTTCAGAGTCTATTCTTACTCCCTTTATGAATTCAAGGATCTGCCTCTTGGCGTCTATCTCTGCAGCCCTTCTTGCAAGCATAATCGCTTGACTTTGCGGAAGTGTCGGATCTATAACGCCATATCCTTCAACTTCTACTTCTTTTTCTTCCACCACTGGCTTTGGAGGAACTTCATAAGTTCCAGCCGCTTCAAATCTCTTTTTACCGTTCACACCATCATAGAGCGCCTTTACTCGGAAATTAACCACACTCTTTGAAGGCCTGTCGATAGTCGTATAAGAAAACCTAAACTGGCTCTTTATAGTTCTAGCGATTTCGTCAACTATCTCAGAGAAACTCTTTCCAGAATGTATATCAAAGAGCTTGCCAAATCCAATAACCAAATCTCTGTACTGTTTTGAATCCGGGGCTATAGCGTATATAGAATATCCAAACCTTCTCATCATTTTCCTGACATCCTCTACCGTGTAGTGACTCCATCTGCTGCCATCTCCTCTGTAGTGGTACGGTGCATCAGTTATGAGCACTAAGACCTTCTGAGCATCTTTTCTCGCTGGAAGTCTCATGGCGTACATCATCGCATCAAGATCGTTTTCCGGAGTATCACCACCGCCTTCCGCCTTTAGCGATGCCAG
>WGAO01000066.1 GCA_015489065.1 Thermotogaceae bacterium
ACCAAACGAGATAGCAGTGCTTTATAGATCACATAACCACTCAATGAGGCTTCAGCTTGAGTTCACATTGAGGAAGATCCCACACAGAATACTCTCAGGATTAAAATTCACGGAAACAGCTCATGTCAAAGATGTACTGGCGTTTCTGAAGATAATCCAAAACCCACTTGACCTTGTCTCCTGGGTTAGAGCTGCAAAACTCTTCAGCGGTGTCGGCAATGTCACCGCATCCAAGGTGGCAATGGATGTTGCACATTTGGTTGAAAGAGGAGAAGATTATTTAAAGGTTCTTAAGTCACGAAGAGGAAGGGCAGCAGAAGGGCTTTCAAAACTTGAGAGAGTACTCCGCTCTCTCAAAGAAGAGAAAAGTCCCAGCGATATGATAGATACATTGCTGAGCGAATTTTACGAAGATTATCTGGAATACTCCTACGAAAACGCCCGCGAAAGAATAGAAGATATAAATATGCTCTCAGAGATCGCATCTAGATACGATAGCCTGGAACGGTTTCTCTCAGACATAACAACTGCCGAAGATATCGGACCTATATCAAGAGACAGAGAAGGAGAGAGAGTCACGCTCTCTACAGTCCATCAAGCAAAGGGCTTGGAATGGAAAGTGGTCTTTGTCATATCAGTGAACCACGGGGATTTTCCAAACTATCTTGCACTCAAAGACGGAAACCTGGATGAAGAAGAAAGGCTCTTCTATGTTGCCATAACGAGAGCGAAAGATGAGCTTTACATAGTCTATCAATTGCTCGGATCGAGAAATCCTTACATGGGAAATTCCATAGGTTGGTCAAGAGAATCGAGTTTTGTAACGAAAATACCGGAAGATTTAGTGGAAGTTTGGGAGGTGGAATAACGAACGCAAAGAGTGAGATATCGAGGATATCGGTATTTCTAAAAAATTTCATAGAAGATAATGGATTCTCAGGTGCTGTGATAGGTGTCAGCGGTGGCATAGATTCTGCAGTGGTTCTTGCAATCCTTTCAAGAATCCTTCCAAAGAATAAGATAAGAGCGTTGATCTTACCAGAGAGAGATTCAAATCCAATATCCTCCAAACATGCAAAGCTGGTGTGCGGCAAATACGGCGTTGACTGTGAAGAGATAGATATAACTCCCATTCTGAAAAGCTTGGGAACTTATTCACTCCAGCCACCAGCTAAACTCGTACCATATCACATTAAAGAAAAATATGTTATGAAAAAATGGAAAAAATATGGATCTACATATGAACTGGACATACAAGGAAAAGCTGATGAAGAGTTCAGAAGAGGAGTCGCATACTATAGATCAAAGCACAGGGTGAGAATGTGCAAGCTCTACTTAGAAGCAGAGCGGCTAGGATATACCGTCGTCGGAACTACAAACAGAACTGAGTGGCTCACGGGATTTTATGTGAAATGGGGGGATGACGCCACGGATGTTGAGCCACTTCTTCACCTTTACAAAACGGAAGTTTTCGAGCTGGCAAGAGAACTAGATGTACCGAAAGAGATTCTCGAAAAATCCCCATCCCCTGATTTGATACCGGGCATCACAGATGAGATGGCTCTTGGAATGAAATACGAGGAGATAGACGAGATTCTCAAAGCGATGGATGAAGGAAAGGATCTCTCTGATTTTGATAGAGAAAAAGTTGAAAGGGTGAAAAAACTCTTAGAGCTTGGAAAGAAGCGAAATATCAGGATGGTAAGCCTTGAAAGGGAGGTGAACGAATGAGGGATTTCATCTTTCACAACCCAACTAAAATAGTATTCGGAAAAGGAAAGGTAAAGCAAATTGGAGAAGAGATCAAAAATTTTGGTATAAAAAAAGTACTACTTCTTTACGGAAGAGGTTCAATAAAGAAAAACGGAGTTTATGACGATGTTACGAATTCTTTAAAGGAAAATGGAATAGATTGGATCGAAGTATCTGGAGTAAAGCCCAATCCGGTTCTTTCAAAAGTACATGAGGCAATAGCCGTGGCAAGAAAAGAAAATGTAGAAGCGATTCTTGCAGTTGGTGGTGGAAGCGTAATAGACAGCGCTAAAACCGTTGCGGCTGGTTTTTACTACGAAGGCGATATCTGGGATGCCTTCATAGGAAAGTACAGGGTGGAAAAATCTCTCCCGATCTTTGTGGTTCTAACGATATCTGCAACCGGTTCTGAGATGAACGGCGGGGCTGTCATAACGAATGAAAAGACTAATCAAAAGTATTCTTTTTGGTCTTTCACATCTTATCCAAAGGTATCGATAATAGATCCAACGGTTCAGTTCTCACTTCCAAGAGAACAGACCGTGTACGGAGGAGTCGACGCGATAGTGCACGTTCTTGAATACTATTTCGATGGAGCCAAGGGAAGAATCCTCATGGATAGAATCATGGAATCGATAATAAAAACGATAATGGAGAGCGTCGAAAAGCTCATAGAAGATCCGAAAGATTACGACGCAAGATCGAATTTAGCATGGTCTGCAACGCTTGCGCTAAACGGTCTGACATCTGCAGGATCTTTTGGAGGCGACTGGTCAAGCCATGCGATAGAGCACTCCCTCAGCGCACTCTACGATATACCGCACGGTGCTGGCCTTGCAATAATCACGCCGGCTTGGATGAGATATGTCATGGAAGAAGATAAGGAAAAATTTGAAAGGTTTGCAAAGGAAATCTTCAAAAAAACCTCGGCTGTAGAAGGAATAGATGCTTTCAAGTCATGGCTTAAAAGTGTTGGAGCTCCAACAAGCCTGAAAGATGCGGGTATACCAGAGAGTGATATAGAAAAAATAACCGATAACGCCGCTATGAGATCACCCTTCGGAAAGCTCAAAAAACTCTACAGAGAAGATATAAAAGAGATACTCAAGTTAGCAATCTAAAAAGAGCGGGGATTTTCCCCGCTCTCTCATCTCATTATAAGCTTTTTGAAAGATGTTCCGTTCTTAAGAGGCCTCACACCGAATATATCACCTATCGTCTGACCAAGATCCGCAAAGGTGTCCCTCACACCTATGTATGTGTTTGGTATAAGCGGTTTTCCGTATCCAAGGAGCGGAACTTTTTCTCTTGAGTGATCTGTCGATGGAGTCGTGGGATCACATCCATGATCAGCTGTCAAGAAGAGTATATCATCGTTCTCCATGGCATCTATTATTTCAGGCAATCTCTCATCGAACTCTTCAAGTGCCTTGGCATATCCTTCCACATTGTTCCTGTGCCCGTACTTGGTATCGAAATCCACAAGATTGGTGAATATAAACGACTTGTGCTTCTTCTCCTTCATAACCATTATCGTCTTATCAACCCCGTCCATGTTATCTTTTGTCTTCCAGCTCTCAGTAATTCCCCTTCCTGCGAACAAATCGTATATCTTTCCAACCCCGTAAACCGGTATACCACTCTCGGTGAGTATATCAAGCAGCGTTTCATCTTCTGGTGGAAGTGAATAATCGTGTCTTTCCGGGGTTCTAACATAGTTTGGCCATTTCCCTACAAAAGGCCTTGCTATGACCCTTGCAACCTTGTATCCCATCTCGTCAAGTAGCTCTCTCGCTATCTCGCAGTAGCGATAGAGCTCCTCAAGCGGAACGACATCTTTGTGAGCGGCTATTTGAAAGACACTATCAGCCGATGTGTAAACTATCAGAGCCCCTGTTCTCTCGTGTTCCGGACCGAGTTCTTTTATTATCTCAGTTCCAGAAGCCGCCTTGTTACCTATGACTTTTCTTCCTGTTCTCCTCTCGAACTCTCTAATAAGCTCTTCCGGAAAACCATTTGGAAATATGTCAAATGGCTTTTTCAAAATTATACCCATCATTTCCCAGTGGCCGGTCGTGCTATCCTTTCCCGGACTTTTTTCCATCATTATTCCGTAGATCCCTTCCGCATTCTCGTTCTTCGGAACACCCGGAATATCCGCTAAATTTCCAAGACCGAGCTTTGCCATGTTGGGAAGATTCAAACCACCAACTGCTCTTGCCGTATTGACAAGCGTGTTGCTCCCCTTATCTCCATATTCCTCGGCATCCGGCATTTCACCTATTCCCACACTGTCTAGAACTATAGTTATAACTCTCATCGTATCCCTCCTCTCACCTTAAAAGAAACAAAACGATCGACAAAAGCCCAAGTAGAACACTCATAACCACTGTTTGTACTGTAAACTTTCTGTCGATATTGTCGATTCGCTTTGAGATCTCTTCGAATTTCCTCTCAGATTTCTTCGAAAGTGTCTCTTCCAGATCCTTCTCAAGACTCTTTTTGAATTCCTCGCGAAGCTCTGGAAGAACCTTTTTTGAAATTCTGTCAATATCCTCGCTCGACAGCTCCGTCTCAGATACTTTCTCATAGAGTTTCGTAACGCTTGACTCCAAATTCATCAAACTGCTGCTCAGATCTTCTTTCAAACCAGTAAAACTGCTCTCAAGATCTTCTCTGAAATTGCTCAAACTACTCTCAAAGCTCTCCTTTAGATTGCTCAAACTGCTCTCAAGGCTGCTTAGCTCACCTTTTACTTTCTCAATCTCTTTAAAATCAACCCCCAACGCTTTAGAGAAACTCGAATCACTCGAAAAGCGCGTACCTTTCAAAAGCTCCACTACTCTTTTAGCTAATTCGTCCATATCAATTGAAGCAGATGTGGACACTCTCAAAACAGTAGCTGACGGCTCAAAGCTCCTATCCGTTATCACCAAAAGCTTTGGAGTCGACACTTCAGTGACAGAAGAAGCGCTTCCAAGGGCTTCTTTTACCAAATTCATATCGGCTTTCAAGCTGTCAACTTCATTTCTAAGGCTCAAGATATTCCTAGCCATATCTTCAATATAGCTCTTGCTGGCTTCGGAATTCTCTATCAAATCCTTGAAGAGATTCGTTTGATTCTCCAAATTAGATAATTTCTTCTCCAATTCATCCATTCTTTTAGAATTCACCTTTTGCGTATTTTCAATATCCACCATTCGTGTGCTGAGCTCAGATTGCAAATTCTTGATCTTTTCGCTCAAGTTATCTGATACCGTTTCAACATCTTTGAAAATTTCATCGATTTTCTTTTCGATTTTCTCAAAACGATTTGAAGTATCTCTTGTGTATCTATCAAAATTTCCTTTGAAACTTCCGAGCTCGGTTCTCAAGCTTTCTATCTCTGACCTTATGCCAGCTGCCATATTGTTGGTGTTGATTTCCATCTCGTATATCATGTTCTCGATCTTTTTGATCTTTTTCTCTATATTGGAAATCCTCACAAAATCCATCTTATCTTTGTCATATCCCAATAGCTCGTTTATCTTCTTTATCTCGCTCAGCACTCCATTGTAATCCGATCTCATGGTCTCAAAGGTCCTCATAAACTTTATCAAGTTGTAAAGATAACGCGCCACTTCATACCTTGAAACATATTCACTTCCAGAGAACTTCCCGTTCTTCAGATCCATTATCCCGTTGTTCACCAAAAAGATTATCATTCCATATTCTGGAACTTCCGGAGAGACATCCTTGGGAACAATCTCAGATAAACTTTGCAGGAAAAA
>WGAO01000067.1 GCA_015489065.1 Thermotogaceae bacterium
CCCCTACCTTGAATTCGCTATCCTCACTGGTGTTTATAGAGTAGCAAAAGAATCCATTTTCTCAGGTCTTAACAACGTTGCTAACTACACCGTATTCTCTCCATACATGCAAACTCATTATGGCTTTACCGAAGATGAAGTGTACGAACTTTTGAAACATTACAACTTGGAGGATGATATTTCAGCAGTCAGGGATTGGTACAACGGCTATGTGTTCGGTGGTGTTGAAGGAATATACAACCCCTGGAGCGTTATATATTACGTTCACAACAGAATTGGAGGAAGCTCTGTAGAGCAATCACTCCAGCCATACTGGATAAACACATCAAGCAACGACATCATCATAAAACAGATAGAAACCAACCCTTTTTTGCAAGATAAACTCGATATGCTCCTGTCTAAAGAAGAGCTCATCGTACCAATAGATCCATTCCTTTCTTTAAGAGAGATGGACGAGAATCCATCCGGTGTTTGGACTCTCCTTGCAAATGCCGGGTATCTTAACGCAATGCAAATTCATATGGATAGATATAAGGTCTTTATCCCGAACAAAGAGATAGAGAAGTTTTACAAAACGAGAGTTATGAGATGGATTGAGAAAAAGACAAAATTCATGATGTACGACCTTATGACATCTTTAGATGAAGCAGCTTCTAAAGGAAGAGTAGATAGGTTTGTAAGATTACTTGAAAGGTACTTATCAAGTTCCCTTAGTTATTTCGACATAGGATATGATGATACAGAGCGTGTGTACAAAGCGTTTGTGCTTGGGATGCTCTCTTTAGGAACGAACGGATATTTTGTAGAGACAGAAGTTGAGAGCGGATATGGAAGGGTAGATGTGGCTATATATCCGAAAGATAAGAGATACGGTGAGTATGCGATAGTTATGGAATTGAAGAGAGCCGATAGTGAAGATGAAATCGAGAAGGTAGCAAAAGAAGCACTCGATCAGATAGAAGAGAAAAGGTACAAGGAGAAGTATGAGAGGCTTGGATATAGGGTGATACCGATTGGGATCGCTTTCTTTGGAAAGAAAGTAAAGATTTTTTACGAAGAGAGGAGCGCAAAATGAGTGTGATCATGGTGAAAGATCTGGAGAAGCGCTATGGAAATATGAAAGCTGTTGACAAGATCTCTTTCACTGTGGAGGAGGGGCAGATATTCTCACTCCTTGGTCCAAACGGAGCTGGAAAGACAACAACGGTTGAGATATTAGAAGGGCTTAGAAAAAGAGATGGTGGTGATATAGAAGTTCTAGGCGAGGACCCAGAGAAATTTTCTGCGGAAGCTAAAAGGAAGATGGCTATTGTCTTTCAGGAGACCGCACTTTTCGAAAACCTAACAGTTTTAGAGACGCTGAAGTTTTTCAGGAGAACTTACGGTGGGAGCGTCGATCTTTACGAAATTCTTGAAGAACTTGGCTTGCTGGAGAAGAAAAGGACACTCGTCAGATATCTGTCAGGAGGTCAAAAAAGAAGATTAGCTCTTGCAACTATCTTGACGCACGATCCAAAGCTCGTATTTCTCGATGAACCCACAACGGGACTTGATCCGGCAGCAAGAAGAAAGATCTGGGAGATAATACTCCGTCTGAAAAGCGAAGGGAAGACCATCTTTCTGACGACTCATTACATGGAAGAAGCTCAATTTTTGTCTGATGTTGTGTGCATAATGGATAGAGGAAAGATAGTGGAGATGGGATCGCCTGAAGAGATTATAAAAAGATCAGGCCTTAAGAGTGTTGTCAAGGCAAAGATAGATGGAAAAGAGATAACTTTGGAGACAGACGAACCGGAAAAATCTGTCAAAGAGCTTATAGAGAAAGGAGCTGAAGAGATAAATATTCGAAAACCAAATCTTGAAGATGTGTTCCTGCATCTGACTGGAAGGGAGCTGAGAGATTGATCGTTTTCAAGGATGTATTCTTGAGAGATAGAGCGGCTCTTTTCTGGATAATAATATTTCCTTCGCTGATGTACCTGACATTTTCAAGTGTTTTCTCTGGATTTGGAAAAAGAGTTGAAATTAAAGTCGCTTTCGATATGCCGAAGATATTCCTTCCTGTATTTGAGAAAAGTTTCAAGATAACAGAAGTAAAAGGTGAAGAAAAGATAAGAGAGCTCATCCTGAGCGGAAAAGTCGACTGCGGTGTTTATTACGAAGGAGGAAAAGTGAAGGTCTACTACGGACCTTGGATCGAATCGAAGATGGGAAAAGAAATAATAGAATCCATTTTGGAGAATTTTGGAAAACCAGAAAAGCCCATTAAAGATATTAGATTCATAGAGAAAGGGAAAAAACAAAGTGCAAAGGATTTCTACTTTCCATCTGGAATAGTGATGGCAATCTTGGGAGTTGGTTTCTTTGGCGGGATAAATGTTGAGGAATATTTTAGGAGAAAAGGAATAAAGAAAATGTTTAGATCGCTTCCTCCTTCGAATTTATCGCTTGATCTCCAGATATTTCTCTCGCATACACTTGCCTGTTTGATATCTACAGGAGTTCTAATAGCCATAGCGCTCGCAATCAGGGCTAAGATAGATCTAAATTACGCAGCTCTTGGAATTTTTTACGGAATTGCGGCGTTCATACCTCTTGGAATCGGACTGGGGAGAATTTTTAAGAAAGCTTCCATTTTAGTTGCGAATCTCTTTTACTTTACCCTCCTTTTTCTATCTGGAGCGTTCTTTGAAGGGAGAATTTCCGTCAGTCCTTCTACAACTTTGGTTTCCATACTAAGAGGAGAATTTAAGATGCTAGAAGTGGTTCTCTGGGCAGCAGTCTCGGCAGGTGTTTATGTCATCGGGAGGTGGATGGATGAAAGGAATATCTGAGATCGTTTGGGCTTCGTTTCTTGATAATCTGAGAAATCCAGCCGATATTATCATGGTTTTTCTCATACCCATAATGATGTTCTTCCTTTTGACACTTTCAGTAAATACAACACCTCAACCGACTTTCAAAGCGAATTTTCCACTTCCCGAAGACTTCAAAACTTCCGATAGACCTGATGCTGTCTTAAAGTATCAGGATGAGAGCCTGATTGTAGAGATTCTCACATCTGATCCTGAAAAAATTTCGATCATAAAAGGAAAGGTTTGGAAAATAAAAGCTTATCTTGAAAAGATAAAACCTTTTTTTAAGGTTGAGTACATAAAGCTTGGAAAAGTAAATGAGCAAACCTATACTTTGGCTGGAGTTCTGACGATGTCTATACTCGCTGGCGGGCTAATAGGAGCTGTTAGAAGCATATCGATTTACAGAGAGAAGGGGATTCTCAAGCTTTTGCATTCGATGCCATCCAAAAATCCCATCCTTTACTTGCCGATCGTTCCGGTTCTCATATCCATTCTCGGTAGCGGAGTGGTGATATTGCTGGCATTCTATTTTAAAATACCGATGGTGATCTCTCCGATGTTTCCTATCTATGTGATTGTGAGCTCTACAATATCAACTCTTCTTGGGCTTTTGGTATCGCTTTCTGTCAAGTCATCAAACGCGGCAAATGGAATTGCATCCATGTTTTTTACAATACTTCCCTTTTTCTCAGGAATTTATTTTCCTCTCGACTTTCTCCCAAAGCAGCTTAGAATGATAGCTCCATTTATTCCGACTACTTGGATAGGATACATCATGAAAAAAGCGGTTGGGATATGATAGAAAAACCCCGCCGAGATGGCGGGGTTTCATGCAAGTTCTTCCGTTTTCAATGCTTTCGGGGTTTCGGTTATCTGGACGTTCGCGAATGCCGATAAGCCCGTTCCGGCTGGTATGAGCTGACCGACTATGACATTTTCTTTGAGCCCTACGAGATGATCTTCTCTTCCTTCCACGGCTGCCATTGTGAGAACCCAGGCTGTTTCCTCGAAAGCCGCAGCTGATAGCCAGCCTCTGTAGTTGAGTGCGGCTTTCTTTAGTGGCAGCAATATCCTTTTGTAAGATGCCGGGAGTTTTGGAGATATCTGCACGGTTTCAACTATTCCGGTTCCGTCTCTAACTACTATATCCTTGATTCCAGCTTCTATCATCTCGTTTAAGAGCTCTTCTGTTATCTCTGCTCCTTCTTCTGCCAAGACTTTGACATCTTCTCCATCTCCGACTACCACTCTCTCTGCGAGTTCTTTTCCTATTACACGTTTTCTATTTTCATCAACTTTGGAGTTTTCTCTGAGTATCTGCTCGTTAATTTTTTTCACCTCAGTTAGTGGGACTAGCTGCTCTGGTAGGTACTCCGTATCGCCCGGTTCTATTATCTCCACCATCGAAAGCATCTGACGGAAGATTATCTCAAAATGCTTGTCATGTATGTCAACACCTTGTTGAACATAGGCGTTCTTTATTATCTTGAGCATGTTAAGTGCAGTCATTACTCCGTCTTCTCCTTCAAGCTTGAGGAGCTTCCACCAAACTATAGCACCGCTCGTCAGCGGCTGACCTACAAAAACTTTCTGGCCTTTTTCAACTTTGGGCTTTGCTCTCTTGGGAACTATATAGCTGTGAATTCCGCCTTCATAATCCTCAATATAGATAGTGAGCCTTCCCTTTTCATCTTCTCTTATGTCTTTGACAAATCCGTCAACTTCTGAAAGCACAGCCTCAGATCCGTAGTACTTTCTTATTCCTTTCTTTGAGGAGCTCTTTTCATCTCTCAAAAATGCGTACGGCTCGAAAGTCTTCTCAACCGTGGTCAAACCACTGACTATGTCGCTAGCACCCATAACTCCACCTATGTGGAAAGTTCTCATCGTGAGCTGTGTGCCAGGCTCACCTATTGATTGAGCCGCTATTACACCGACAGATTCTCCGACACCTATTATTTTATGGTTGGAGAGATCCATTCCATAGCACGCAGCACATACTCCATGTTCCGCCTCACAAGTAAGAGGTGATCTGACTATTATATCGGGCCTGACCGTAACCTCTTGAACACCATTATCTTCAAGCATTTTGGCAACTTCTGGCTTTATGAGCTCTTGATACACGAGAAGCTGCTTTTCGTTCTTTTTATCCCACAGAGGTTCTCTGAGAGCGTAAACACTTCCAACTACGGGATATACCTTTATCTTTATCGAGCTCTTTCCAGAGCTCCTCGCTGCCTTTATCACTTCCCAGCTGACTTCTGTTCCGATATCGTAGAAGCTCCCGTCTTCTTTCTCTATCTCCTCGGCGAGCTCTGCGTAGTGTTTGGGCAGAGCGAGTTCTCCAGTGAGATCGAAATCTATGACTTCTGATACCTTAACCGTTTTTTTGTAGGAAGCCAAAAATGCTGCATCATCATCAGTAAGCATGGTGTTTCTCGTGTAGTCCCTGTCGCCATTTTTGAGAACTTCTTTGGTTTCTGGATCCAAGACATCCTGGGCAAGAACTCTTCCAAACAGGAAGCGATCGAGTTTTTCCATAACCGTGCCATCTCTATCGAGCTCAAGAGCCCTAATACCTTTGTGGGTTCCACAATCGGGAATCGTTACGGTAACAGATTGCGCAACATCAACAAGACGCCTGGTTAGATACCCGGCAAAGGATGTATTCATCGCTGTGTCAACCTGACCTTTCCTTGCGCCGTATGTGGATATGAAGAACTGGATTATGTTCACACCTTCTCTGAAGTTCCTGTCAACGGGATATTCGAATGTCAGAGCTTCGTGGACTGACTGACCTCTGAATATCCTCGATTTAATTTCCCTTGATCTTGGGTCGTAAGCTTTGGTCATCAATCCCCTTATACCAGCGAGCTGCTTGACCTGATCTATGTTACCTCTTGCTCCGGAGTTGACCATCATGTATATCGGATTGAACGGATCTCTTGAGAGAGATTCTGATGTTAGAACCTTTATCTTCTCGGTGGTATCTATCCAAATTCTTATTATCTCGCTCTTTCTCTGATCATCCGTTATGAATCCCATCCTGTGGTATTTCTCAACAGCCCTGACCTTTTCCCAAGCTTCTTTGAGCATCTCGTCTCTTTTCTTATCAACTGTTAGATCTTTTAATGAGAAAGTAAGACCCGATACCGTGGCGTAGTGGAATCCGATGTCTTTTATAGCATCGAGCAAGTCTGCCGCAGCGTCTATTCCATGACGCTTAAACGTTTCGTAAACGAGCTGGTTGATTTGTTTCTTTCCAAAGACTCTGTTGTAATCTCTCAGGTCTGGAGGTAGTATCTCGTTGAATAAAACCCTTCCGAGTGTAGATTTTATGACTTTCCCGTTAACCTTGATGAGTATTGGGGTGTGAAGGTCAATGTATTTAAAGAAATATGCAAGCATAGCCTCATCAGCTGAAGAGAATCTCCATTTTATCTTCTCAGGTGGTATCTTATCGAAGTCTTCGTGGGTTGCGGTCAGATAGTAAGCACCGATTATAACATCCTGCGTGGGAAGTGATATCGGTCTTCCATGAGCTGGAGATATTATGTTGTATCTTGAGAGCATCAAAAGCCTGGATTCAGCTTGAGCGGCGAAAGAGAGTGGAACATGGACCGCCATCTGGTCTCCATCGAAATCCGCGTTGAAAGGTGGACAGACAACCGGATGAAGTCTTATAGCGTTACCTTCAACGAGTTTTGGCTCAAAAGCCTGTATCGACATCCTGTGGAGTGTCGGTGCTCTGTTCAAGAGAACAACCTTACCTTTTATGACTTCCTCTAGAACTTCCCAAGCCTTTGGCATTTCTCTTTCTATTATCGTCTTTTTCATCTTTCTCAGAGTCTTGGAGCCTTCTCCACCTTCAAGGAGTTTCGCAAGGACGAAAGGTTTGAAGAGCTCAAGAGCCATTCTCTTGGGTATACCACACTGGTGGATTTTAAGGTCCGGTCCAACAACTATGACCGCCCTTCCGGAGAAATCAACTCTCTTTCCAAGGAGGTTTCTTCTGAACCTACCTTTTTTCCCCTTCAAAAGATCGGTGAGCGATTTAAGAGGTCTTCCATTTCTATCTTTAACAGCGGTTCTCCTGGCTTTACTACTCTCGGAATCCGCTCTGTTGTATATCAAGTTGTCAACGGATTCCTGGAGCATTCTCTTCTCATTCCTCAATATTATCTCAGGAGCTCCCATTTCCATGAGCCTTTTGAGCCTGTTGTTTCTATTTATAACTCTTCTGTAAAGCTCATTTAGGTCGGTTGTTGCGAATCTTCCGCCTTCTATCTGTATCATGGGTCTTAAGTCTGGTGGTATAACGGGGACGACCTCAAGTATCATCCACTCAGGTCTGTTTCCGCTCTTTATGAAATCTTTGACTATTTTTAGCCTTTTTCTTATCTTAAGGGCTTTAGCACTGCTCGTCGGGATTTTTTTGAGCTCTGCTTCTAGTTCGGCTCTCAGTCTTTCAAGATCGAGATTTTGAAGGAGTTTCTTTACAGCAGATGCTCCCTGATCCGCTTCTATCTTTCCGGGGTATATCATTTCGTAAGCGTCGTATTCTGCGGTAGTTATTATGTCTCCTACCTTCAGTTTAGTCTCTTTGGAGACTTCCTCGTCTATGTCCGTTATCATCACGACAGCGCGATCATTCTCGGTTCTTTCTTCATATTCAAAAGATGTCGGATAATATTCCTCAAAAATCCTAAGCTCTGAGGATGCCAAAAATTCATCTTCGAAAAGAAATCTGTCTGCAATCTGATCTCCCGCTTTGACCTCATCACCGTCATTCACATAAACAAACGCCCCTTCAAATACCGGGTATTTCTTTTCTTCTATGGTGTTTTCTATGTAGAGCGAGCCATCGGTGAGGACTTCGTAATTTCCGTCTTCAAGGGGTCTGAGATTGAGATCTTTTCCAAAGACGATTTTTCCAGAAGATGGAGCGATTACAGCCTGTAGAATTGATCTTGTCGTAAGCTGATCGCCAGCCTTGACTTTCGCCCCATTTTTAACCATTACTTTTGCTCCGAAAGGTACCGTAAATACAGCGGGAGATTCTTTCCCGGTAGCGAGTGGTTTGACGGTTATAGTTCCTGACAGATCATCTATCTCGACTCTTCCGTCAAATGGGGCGTATATTGGTTCTATCTCCATCTCTGGTACTATTTCATCGCCTTCCTTTATCTCCTGCCCGTTCTGAACGGTCAGCACCATGCCGGGATGGAGTCTGATTTCTTTCCTTGAGACATTCTTTATTATTATCCATGTGATCTCTCTTCCAGTTGCGGTTTCTTCGGTTCTCAGAGAAACCACGCCATCGACATCGGTTGTAACTGGAGATTTTGGATTTCTGATAACGAATGCTTGCTCAACTCCCATGTCCCATTTTTTGTTGTATATGACATATTCGCTCTCATGGAAGACATCACCTTTTGAGAATGGACTGTTCTTTGGATCGGTAACTATGAAAACTCTTTCTATGACCCTTCTTGATCCGTAGTAAACGACATTTTCTAGATCTCCCAGTGGCATATTCAAGAGTATCGAGAGGACGCTTGGTATACCTTCCAGATACCACATGTGGACGACCGGAGCGGCGAGTTCTATATGACCCATCCTCTTCCTTCTCGCTTCTCTCGATTCGACCCTGACACCACATCTTTCACATACGACACCTTCATACTTCTTTCCTTTGTACTTTCCACAAGCACATTCGTAATCTTTCACGGGCCCAAAGATTCTCTCGCAGAAGAGCCCATCTCTCTCCGGTTTGAAAGTTCTGTAATTGATGGTCTCTGGCTTTTTGACTTCGCCAGAAGACCAGCTCCTTATAGTTTCCGGAGAGGCTATTCCGATCTTCACATAGGATATTCTCCTTTTGAACGATCCAACCGCCATGCTATCCCTCCTCGGGATATTCAATACTTGTCGATATCTATTTCGTTTCCGTTTTCATCATAGAGCCTTACATCCAAAGCAAGGCCCCTGAGTTCTTTTATCAAAACCCTGAACGATTCCGGTATTCCAGGTTCAGGGATATCCTTTCCTTTGAGAATAGCTTTATAAGCTTCTGTTCTTCCTTTTATATCATCACTCTTTATTGTGAGCATTTCAGCGAGTGTATGTGCTGCTCCGTAAGCTTCAAGTGCCCAGACTTCCATCTCTCCGAGTCTCTGACCACCGAAGTGTGATTTACCGCCGAGTGGCTGCTGGTGTATTAAGGAATAAGGACCTATCGATCTTGCATGGATCTTGTCCTTTGCTATGTGAACAAGCTTCATAACATACATGTATCCAACAACAGCCGGGTTGTCAAATGGCTCGCCGGTTCTTCCATCCCTGAGCAGAACTTTCCCTGATGGATCATCCGGATTGTCCCCATGATGAAGCCCATATTTCTTTCTGGCATCATAAAGAGCTGGAAGAATGTCTTCTTCTTTTGCACCGTCGAATATGGGTGTCGTGTACCAGTTACCGGTGAGCTTTGCAAGCCATCCAAGCTGGGACTCAAGTATCTGACCGACATTCATTCGCGACGGAATTCCCAGTGGATTTAGAACCATTTGAACTGGTGTTCCGTCCGGAAGGAACGGCATATCTTCTTTCGGGAGAACTTTTGAGACGACACCTTTGTTCCCGTGCCTTCCTGCAAGCTTGTCTCCGGCTTCAAGAGTTTTCTTGGATGCGACATAGACCCTGACAAGCTTTAAAACTCCCGGTCCGAGATCTTGATACTCTCCCTTTTCGAAGACATCAACCCTTATGACCCTCCCTTCTATACCATGCGGGAGTTTGAGAGATGTGTCCTTCACATCTTTTCCTCTCTCACCAAAAACCGATCTTATTATCTTTTCTTCAGGTGTGGTGTCGCTCTCTCCTTTGGGCGTAACTTTTCCGACGAGTATTGCCTGAGATCCTCCATATACTGAAACCACATATGCACCTATTCTTATTATTCCGTCTTCATCCAGATTTTTGAGGAGCTCTTTTGAAACATTTGGAATATCTGCGGTGATCTCTTCTGGTCCGAGTCTTGTATCCCTTGCCTGAGTTTCATATACTTCTATATGAACCGATGTGAAGGTATCTTTTTCAAGCAATTCTTCGCTCACCAATATGGCGTCCTCATAGTTGTATCCTTCCCAAGGCATGAAAGCGACCAGTATGTTCTTCCCAAGTGCGAGCTCTCCCATATCGGTAGCCGGACCGTCCGCTATTGGATCTCCCGCTTTGACAAATTCGCCTTCTTCCACTATAG
>WGAO01000068.1 GCA_015489065.1 Thermotogaceae bacterium
GATGAAAGGATCTGGAAAGATAAGGAATTACAGGCAGAAAATCTGGGGGTGAAATGAATGTTCCGGACTCTCAGAAGTGCTTTCACCTTTCATCTTTCACTTCATCCAAAAACTGGTGTTTTGATTTCTTCTGGATCAGTGCCATTCGATCCAACTCTTCCTGATATATCTTTTATGAGAGCGAGGGTAAATGGAAAGAGTGTTCCTTTCATCCCGGGGAGTTCATTGAAAGGACCGATAAGAGCCTACGTTGAATCTTACCTGAGAAGCTTTGCTGAGGATGAAAAAATCAAGGATCACTTTGCCTGCAACATAACAAACCCGTTTGAAAATTGTGCGGCTAAGATAAGAAGAGAAATGAAGAATGAACAAAAAACATTCAACGTGGAAGAGAAATACGAGAAATCTTGTCTTGCTTGCAGGACTTTCGGGAACACTCTTTTGGCATCTGTTGTCAGGTTTGAAGATTTCTTCCCATTCGAGGATCTAAAAACCATTGGTGTAGAAGATATCGAAAAAATAAACAACCAGATCGTTGTGAGACCTGGAACAGGAATAGACAGAGCAAAAGGAAGTGTTCGAAATGGTGCACTCTTTTTCTTCGAATCAGCATTCTTCCCGTTTTACGGAAGAATGCTCATGAAAAACCCTGAGAAATGGCAAGTTGGATTGATCTTTAAAGCGTTTGAAGCGGCAAGCAAAGGAATCATCAGGTTCGGAAGAAATAAGAGCCGCGGGATGGGATGGATGGAAGTTGAGGTTGAAAAGATTGAGGTATTCTCACCTTCGAACGAGATCGTTTTCACCAAATTCGAAGATGGAAAATTCTCAGGGCTTTCCGTGAAACCCGAAGAGATCGGAATAAGCAGCGAGTTTAAAGATGGTCTTCTCGTTCTGGAAGGTGAAGACATTGAAAAGCTCAAAAGATTGGCAGTTGAAAACCTTGAGAATGAGATTCGGAAAGTCGCGGGGAGATGATAGCGTGAAAAAAGTGAGAGAAAGCAGGGGGTATTACATCTGCGTGGAAGGGCCAAATATAGATGTAAAAAAGTACAGAAAGAACTTTGTTGATTCCATCCCAGACTCAAGAATTTTGAAACTCGGATTCAGTGTGAAAAAACCGCTTCATATAGGCAGTGGTAATATGGTTTTAAAAAACGGAGAACTCACATATGAGATGCAAAGATACGGTGATGATATTCTGATTCCGGGTTCATCCATCAAAGGCGCGTTTAGAGCGTATTTCGAACTCTTCTTTAGCAAGGAATACGCCGATTACATCTTTGGAAATACTAAAAAAATTTCGAGTGTGTTCTTCAGCGATGTTGTGATATCCACAAAGGATACAAAAAGGATAAGAATAACGAAAACAAAAATCCAGAGGCAGTTTTTCAACGAAAAGAAAGGAGTATGCTACAAAAGCTACAAAATCTATCACTGTAAAGACGACGAGAGAATACAAAGGAAAAAGCCGTTTAGTGTGGTGGCCTTGGAAAAAGGATCCTACTTTGAAAGTGAAATAGTTCTCACAGGACTTGACGATGTGGATGTCGTCAATCTCTTAACAGTTGTTGGCGCGAATCCGAAGGTTCCGTTTTACATACACATCGGGAGGGGTAAGGAACAGGGGCTTGGAGTGGTCAAAGTCGATGTACTTGACGGAAATATAAAGTGGGAAAGGGCGAGCGAAAAACTTCTGGAAGAAGCGAAATCTCTTATAGATATTACGAAATGCGGGGTGGAATCGTGAATGACGAAATTCTAAAGGAGTTTCGTAAAGATTTGGAAAAAACTGCGAGTAATCATCAGAAAGTTTCTTGGAACACGCTTTCATCACTCCTGACTCAGATCGCCGTATCTTACAAAAATGGAGATGAGGAAGATATAAGAAAACTGTTCAAATCCAAGGAAAAAGTGGAAAAAATTTTAATGGGTGGTGAAAGGGCCGCATATTCCATAGCCAGCGGTATTTTCGAAAGATGGATCTCGGAAAATATCAGCAAAGAAGATTTCATAAAGCTCATGGGGCATGGAAGAAGGATCGTCAAGATATTGGAGAAAACGCGAAATAAAAATCAGAATAAATATCAAAACAATGAATCGAGGGGCTCGCGTGTTAATGAAGGTAGACCTCGGAAAGCGACTTTTGGAAGCCCTGGGAATTCGAAGTTTCAGAGTCAATTGAAAAAGATAAGGGACAAATTTTCATGAAAAAACGAGGGGGAAATCCCCCCTCATCTTATGTACTTTCCTTTTGTGGCTTCTTCGAGTGCGAGGAGTCTTTCCCATCTTCTGTCGACGTACTCCTGAAGCTCCTGGATTATCTCGTCCGCATCCGGTCTTGAAAGGAGCGGCTTGAACCTTCCCTGGGGCTTTAAGAACTCTATTATCGGTTTGAACTGCTTTGGCTTTCTCGTTATCCTGTAAACTCCCCTGTCAACTTCGTAGAGCGGCCAGTACTTCGTCTCAACCGCGAGCTTTGATATAGAGTTTGCAGCGCTGTCAGGAACTCTCCAGAACCTCACACACGGAGAGAAGGCGGCTATGAAGGACGGCCCGTCAAAGTTGAGGGCTTTCTCTATCTTGCTGAAGAAATCCGTCGGGTCGCTTATAGAGGCCGTTGCGGCGTAGACGTACTCGTGCCCCGCGACTATCTCTACTATGTTCTTTTTAAGCTGAAGCTTTCCGGGGATCTTCTTTCCGACCGGGGCAGTCGTGGTGTTAGAACCCGGAGGCGTTGAGCCGGATCTCTGATTTCCGGTGTTCATGTAACCTTCGTTATCGTAAAGAACGTATATGACCTTGTGGCCCCTCTCTATCATTCC
>WGAO01000069.1 GCA_015489065.1 Thermotogaceae bacterium
CCCTGAGGTTTTCGGATTTCGATGAACTGTCCAGATCCAGAAAATCTGTTTTGAAGGTTCTCGAAGATGGCGATGACGCTGGGAGCGTTGCTAGGAAGCTTGGAATAAACAGGAAAACTGCGTCCCAGTACCTCAAGGAGCTGAGAGAGTATGGACTTGTTGAGTCCACGGGCGGGCGTGTCAGAAAGTACAGGCTGACGTTTGCGGGAAAGATCTGCAGAGCGAGGTGGGGTTAAAATGAATATAAAGGAAAAAACTGTTTTGGCAACACTTCTTCATGATATAGGGAAAGTGCGTGAAAGATATGCTGGGGGAGCAAATCATGCAGAACTAACGAAAAGATTTCTCGAAAAATTCGATGAAGAATTAGCTGAGCTGGCGTACGGACACCACTGTGGAAGGCTTGATACACTATCTAAGGTTAGAGAAGGGCTAAAAGATTATGCAAAAATCGTTTGCAAAGCAGATAATCTTTCTGCGGGTTTAGAGAGAGTTCATATTGACTTTAAAGCAATAAAAGACAGCTCTCTTAAAGAGTGGAAGAAGCGAGAAAGAAAGCTAAGACCAATGTTAAGCATTTTATCTACGGTTGACTTAAATAAAGGAAAATCAGAGGAAATGTGTTTTTCTGTTCAAGAACTAACCCTGAAACCCTACTACCTGAAACCAAAACCTTTTGAAGGAGCGGAGTGTGATTACAATTTTGTCTCAAAAATGGAAAACGATATATTAAAAGTTCTAAACTCCCGATACGAGTTTAAAAAATTGCTCTTCACAATTTCAAACTTGTTAAGAAAATACCTCTTTTTTGTTCCGGCAGATACATTCGAATATGGAGATAGAATTCCAATTCCCGATACTTCACTGTATGAACACTTAAGACTCGCTTCAATATTCGCTTTGACCTTGCTAAATAATTCCAAAAAATTCGTACTGATCGGAGGTGATATCTCAGGCATCCAAGATTTTATTGCAAAGGTAACTTACAAGAAAGCCTTGAAGTTCTTAAAAGGAAGATCTTTCTTCTTAGAGCTACTGAATCTTGCGGCTGTGCACAGAATTTGCAGAGACCTGAAAATCCCACCGACTCAGGTAGTTTCTGTGGCAGCGGGAAAATTTACATTGATAGCTCCTTTAACCGAAAACTACGCTGAGATATTGAAAAATCTTAGGCGAGAAATAAATGGGGAGCTAATAAACTTGGGGTTGTACATGGCAATTGCGTGGCGTGAGATAGAATATGAGGAGGTAAGAAACTTTAACATCTTAATGAAAAAAATTGGAGATGATTTGGAAACTGCTAAGTTAAGAAGATATCATGAGCTGATGGAAGATGAATACGAGTTTTTCTTCGGTTCTGACTATCTAACCGAAAGTACATCCAAAAGAGTGGAATGTGATGTTTGCAAAACAGAAGTGATAAAAGGTCAAACAGAGGAAATAGAGATACCTGCGGAGGAGGGTGAAGAACCAGAAAAACTAGAAGTGTGTAAGAGATGTTTCGAGATTTATACCCTCGGTGACAAACTCGTTAAAGTGGGTAAACTCGTGCATGAAACGAAAGGAAGGGAATTTTATATAGGGGTATATGAGAAAGGCGGAGGAGATATAGATATTTTTGGAATAGGACTTAAAATTGGAGCGATACCCGAGGAGTTTAGTGATGCAGATTATGTTTATGTAGCTAACAGTGTAAACTTCCTTGCTGATGAGTTTTTGAAAAACGGCGTTGGTTGCGGATTTAGATTTTTCAACATTGAAGTTTCAGATACAAGCCTCGACAAGCTCGCAAAGTCATCGAAAGGTGCAAAATACATAGGTATTCTTAAAATGGACGGAGATGACATGGGAAAGGCTTTCACAGAAGGTGTGAGGAATTGGTGGAAGAAACATGGTTCAAAAATTGTAATGAGTCCTAGCAGGTTTGCAACAATGAGCTCACTTGTAGAGCTGTTCTTCGGCTACTGTGTGGACAGAATATGCCGTGAAGGTAAGTTCTTCACAAGAGAAAGTTTTGCAAAATCACCAAACGTTTATGTAGTTTTTAGTGGAGGCGACGATCTCTTTGTTATCGGTCCTTGGGATCAGATCGTAGATCTCGCTCTAAAGATACAGGAAGAATACACTACTTTCACGAGCAATCCAAATCTCACGATATCTGCTGGAATAACCATTGTGCAGAAGAAATTCCCTGTGTACAAGTCTTACGTGGCTACGGTTAAATCAATGGAAGATGCAAAAGACGATGATAAGTTACACTCAGGGAAAAAGTCTGTTGTAGCTTTGTTTGGTCATAAATTGAGATTTGAAGATGTTAAGGAATCTAAGATCATCAAGAACTTCTTAGTTGATAGAATAGAAGGAGGAAACCTTTCAAGAGCCATAATACATGCTTTCTTTAGATCGCTCAGTAATGGGGGTAAATACAGGTGTAAGTGGGCTACAAAATATGTTATCGCGAGGTATCAAGAGAGATACGGTGATCTGAGTTTTTTGGACAATAAAATTGATGAGATGTTTAAAGAGAAATCATTTTCCAAGTTTTTAGTCGCCCTTAGGTGGGCAGAACTTTTAACGGAGGTGTAGAAGAATGAAGAAAATCAATTATAGGGAAGTTTTAGAGAGACCCGAGCTTTTAGAGAGAGAGGCTGAGAGATTTGGAAAAAAATTGTATGATAAAGAGAGACAAGTGAGGGAGATGTACGCTACCATTCTGAAAAGCCAAAATCTCTCAATGGTGATTCCTAGGCTGAAGTATCAAGCTGCTAAGAACAAAGACCATAACTTAGACGAACTTGCACAATACGTTAGTAATCTAGTTAACGAAGTAAGAAAAATGGGAGGCAAAGAATTCGAGAAGTATCACGAGTCGTTGTTAAATTTCATGGAAGCTGTTGTCGCTTACACGAGGTATTACAAAGTTATTGAAAGGGAGTACAGTTCTTGGAGGTGATTATCGTGAGGTTTTTAGGCTTTTTGAGACTTAGAGGTAATTTGAGGGTAATTACAGGGCTTCACATAGGTGGTGGATCGGCGGGAATATCCATTGGTGCAACGGATAACCCAGTTATAAAAGTCAATGAAAAACCGTACATACCCGGTTCCTCCATGAAAGGTAAGATCAGGAATCTCCTTGAACTTTCACAAGGTTTAGTGATTAACGAAAATATTGGAAGGCATGAATGTCCAGCTAATACAGCTCCGTGCGACTTATGTATTGTTTTCGGCAGAGCTGCAGAAAGGAAAGGAAGTGAAGGACCTACAAGAGTAATATTTAGAGATGCTTATATTAACGATGAGCTTAGCGATGAAGTTGCGAGAAAGAACGGTTACACAGAGATAAAAATGGAAAACGCAATTAACAGGCTAACCTCAAAAGTAGAAGGTACGCTAAGAGATACTGAAAGAGTTCTCCCAGGAACAGTTTTCGATGTGGAGGTGATTTATAGGGTGTTCAACGAGGATATAAGCTCAGCAAGCTCTAATACCAGCAACCCTAATACCATCATGCAAATCCAAAACATCACGGAATTGCCAGAGCCTCTCAAGAAG
>WGAO01000070.1 GCA_015489065.1 Thermotogaceae bacterium
CGGTAAAGCACTCCTCTTCTATAGCCGCTCTTGCAAGAGATATCGCAGCTGAGATGTTCAAAAATAAGTTCGATTCCCTCGTTATGTACATATCAGGACTTATACACGATATAGGAAAATTGAGAATACCTGTTGAGATCCTTCACAAGCCAGGAAGGTTGAACAAATCCGAAAGATATGTGATGAATTTCCATGTTTCTGGAACTTTTAAGATGCTTTCAAAATACTCCAATTTAGATGAGTTTGCAGCTATAGCGTCTTTGCATCACGAGAGGCTTGATGGATCTGGATATCCATGGGGGCTCAAGGGAAATGAGATAGGTATGAGAGCGAGGATACTACAGGTTGCCGATGTTTTCACCGCACTGACAGAGGACAGACCTTACAGAAGAAGTATGTCGAGTGATGAGGCTTTGAAGATCATTGAAGATGAGGTTAGCAAAGGAAGATTAGATGGAGATGTGTACAGGGTCCTTAGAGAGATGATCAAAAACGGATACGAGATCTCAAAAAATGATATCGTCTTTACCGAGTTCTTCGGTGATATGGACGAGTACAAGATTGTGAGAAAAGTGCTATCTTATGTGTCCTAATTTTTAATTAATGTCATCAATATTCTCCTCCTCCTTTCCGCTCTTTAACTTATTTCATGTCGGGAAAGCATTGTTTTCCCAATTTAAAATTGTTTTTAATTTTCGAATGACTTTTGATAAAATTCCCTCATATAAAAGGAGGAATAATATGGATATAAGATCGGATCTTCTGAAGTTTCAGAAGAACGAGATAACCGAATATCACATCTATTTAAAACTCGCCAAGAGACAGGAAGGAAAAAACAGAGAAATTCTCACGAAAATTGCACAAGACGAAAAATCACATTACGAGATAATCAAGAAAAGGACCAAAGAAGATGTGAAACCGGACGGACTCAGAATTTTCTGGTATATCTTCCTGTCCTATATATTCGGGCTGACATTTGCCCTGAAGGCTATGGAGAGAGGCGAAAAGATAGCCCAAACTAATTACGAGACAATAGAGAAAGAATTCCCCGAAATTTCGAAGATCATAAAAGATGAAGAGCGTCATGAGATAGAACTGATAGGAATGCTCGATGAGGAGCGTATAGGATACATAAGTTCAATGGTTTTAGGGCTGAACGACGCTATAGTTGAGCTGACAGGTACTCTAGCAGGCCTTACATTTGCTCTTAGAAATTCAAAAGTTGTCGGTCTTGCTGGAGTGATAACTGGAATATCAGCGGCGCTTTCAATGGCGGTATCGGAATATTTATCACAAAAATCCGAGGCAAGCGAGGGGAAAAATCCCCTGAGAGCCGCTATATACACGGGAATTGCTTACATAGTTGTCGTTATAATGCTTGTTCTGCCTTATTTTCTCATACCAAATCCCTATATTTCTTTTATATCCGCTCTTAGCGCAGTTGTGGTGGTCATAGGCGCCTTCACATACTTCGTAGCGGTAGTCAAAGAGCAGAAGTACTCTTCACTATTTTTAGAGATGCTCTTCCTTTCAATGGGAGTCATGGTAGTGGCGTTCGTTGTGGGACTCCTGGCAAGAAAATTCCTCGGCATCGAGGTGTAACCCGGCTGTGAAAAGCACTAAGTCACTCTTTTTAATATTGTTATCTGCTTATGTTGCTCTATCAGCCATATCTTGGTTATCTTATTCCTTTCACAAGGATGAAGTTCTCCTTGAAGGGAGAACGAAATTCTATCTGGAGAAACCCGGCTGGGTTACGATAAAGGGAAAGTACAAGTCAGATAAAGAAAAAGATACCTTTCTAGTTCTCTGTATGATAGACGCTCAAGGTGTAGAGGTCAGATTAAACGGCAAAGTTATCTTTAAAGTCGGGGGAGACGGATCAGCATCAAAGATCTGGAGAGCAACATTTCCTGTACCGGTTCACATAAAAGAAGGAATGAACGAATTTATCTTCAACCTCTGGGGAGAATACAACATTTCCATGCCAGCTCGACCATTCATTTCAGATAATCCATGGCTTTACAGCTTCTTTATGAACATAGTCCACACGGTAATTCCAATGGTGCTTTCACCAGTTTTCATAGCGATAGGCATATTCTTTCTGTACGCTGTATCGGTTCTTCCCAGAGATGAAACGAACAGCCGAGACAGACGAGCGTTCTTCTACTTCTCACTATTTCAATTATCAGCGGGAACATTTTTGTTTTACTACTTCACATTTCCAAACTTCTCAAGCATTAAATTTTACTATGGAGTAATAAACAAAACCGCTGCGCTCTCTACAATACTGATGCTGGTGTTCTTCTATGCAACCTTTGAGAGTATGAACGGAAATTTCACGATCTCCAGATACGCAGTTCCAATAGGAATTTCGAGCGTGGCGCTTTTAGCATTTTTCGATTACAGACATTCTATAAAAATCATCACCCTACTGCTCCCATTTTTTACAATCAGCATGGCAGCAACTCTGATATTCTTTTCAACAAGATGTGGCTGCATACTATTGATTCTGTCCATGGCTACGCTCGTCGCCTCGGTAATTCAATATCTGATAAGCATATCGATTGGACCTCCCGTGATTCTACCGATAATAACTTCGGTGGCAATAACGGCATTTGTGATGATAAACCTAAAACTCAAAGATTATCTGGAGTACATGAGATTAGCGAATCTTAGCAAAATAGATCCTTTAACCGGAATCTACAACAGAAAGATCTTGGAAGAGATCAAAATCAAGGAAGGAGATTCCGTTGTATTTATCGATATAGACAAGTTCAAGATGCTCAATGACATATATGGCCACGATTATGGAGACAGAATACTGAGGATTCTCTCTCAGGTCATATTGGAGAATATCAAGGGGAAAGATTATGCCATTAGGTATGGTGGAGATGAATTTCTAATAATCTTCAGAGATTGCGATAAAAACTGCGCGGAAGAAATAATGAAAAAGATCAGTGAAGAATTCAAAGTGA
>WGAO01000071.1 GCA_015489065.1 Thermotogaceae bacterium
AGAGTTGTAGGGCAGATCGGAAAGGGAATATTGGTGCTTTTAGGTGTTGGAAAGAGTGACTCACAAGACGATTTGATCTGGACGGCGGATAAAGTTGTAAACTTGAGGATATTTGAGGACGAAAACGGGAAAATGAATCTTTCTTTACTTGATATTGGAGGAGAAATTCTCTTAGTTTCGCAATTTACGCTATACGGAGACGCGAGAAAAGGAAGAAGACCATCCTTCACAGACGCCGCACCGCCTGAAAAAGGTAAAGAAATGTATGAAGAATTCGTCAGATATTTGAAAGACAAGTACGGCATCAAAGTAGAAACTGGTGAGTTTGGGGCGATGATGGATGTTTATCTTGTAAATTGGGGGCCTGTGACTATTCTTCTTGACTCGAAAAAGTTGTTTTGAGGGTGGGATTATGAAAAAGGGATTTACCCTGATAGAAATTCTTCTGTCACTGACCATATTTGCAGGGATTTTGGTAGTCCTCATGAATATGATGGGAGTTATGTCGAGAAGTTTTTCGGAAATGGGAAAATCTCAAGAATCTTCCCTCTTGGAAATAGGAGAACTTCGCTTTTTTATTTCCAGTGCCTTGAACGCGATGAATAAGGTAGAATTGAATGGCTCAAATGAGTTAAGAGGAATATACTATCTGCCAAATGGAACCACCTCTGCAGATCTTTCTGTATCAGACGAAAAAAACCTGACTTTTACCATCGGCAGTGAGGAAATAGGAGCTCTTTCTCTGAAAAACATCTCGGTGATTTCAATGAGCATGGCTGATGCGTCTATGCTTGAAGTGCAGATAGAATCACCCCAAAGAATATACACGCTACTTTTTGGGGGTGACTTTCGATGAAAAATGGTGCAATACTGACTATAGCAGTTCTCATACTGGTTGTAGTGTCTGCTATATCTGGTTACATGATGTGGATATCGTTTAACCGAGCTCAATCTGTAGCAAAACAGTTCATGAATGAACATGAGTATAGGTACTCCAAATTAATCTCGAGAAGTCTCATTTACAGTGTCATACATGATGTAAATAATTTTGAATTCGAGAGTTACCCTCCAGACATAAAAAACGATTTTGTAGATTATCTTCAAAAGAATCAGTTTGTGGGATATGGGTGGGTTGATGTGGCAGAAAATGCTACGAATATAGAAGCCACCAATGTGAATTTTGATGGAGAGCCATGGAAGGACTGGGAAGTTTTGCTTATGAGATTTAAAGTAGATGGAAACAAAATGATGTATGTAGCCAAGGCGGAAAAAAGAAATCAAAACTTCAGGGAGACTTTTGCTTGGGCTTATGGGGAATCTAGAGGAGGAATTACTTGGAATGCAACAGAGATCCATATCAATGCGGTTTATTCGCCTGCAGATGTGTATTTAGGAGGATCAATTATATGGACTAATAGATTAAATGTTTATGGACCCATAATAACTAAGGAAAGGTTGTCTATAGGGTCTCAAAATCCTTATTTTCATGATACGGTTATTGCAAGTTCCATAGAAACTACAGAGTGGTTCGGAAGAGCAACATTTGACAAGGATGTATATGTGAAGAATCTGTATATTAATACTGGTGCGAAGCTGAATTTTAATTCCAATTTGTATGCAGAAAACATACAGGGAAACGGTTGGAATTCAAAAATAAGTGTTGATGAAAATTTATGCGCTTCATCTATAAATCTTTCGGGTTCTGGCGGGCTGGAAATAGGAGGAAATTTCTCAGCAAACAGCATAGATATAGAGGACACGAGTTATATCGAAGTTGACGGAAGTATGAGGGCAAATGATATAAAGCTCTCACACATATGGAATGGAGTTGATGTGGAGGATGAGATAACAGCTTGCAGTATTGATGTTTCCAACGGTTATACAGATAAGATACAAGTAGACATTCTCAATGCAAGTGATCTTTATCTGGAAAATGTCGCAAATCTTGATGTTGACAGCTTGAATGTTGGTGATGCAACCATAGTTGATTCAAATAACGCAGTCGATATCAACAATTTAAAAGCTGTCTCATTGAAATTTGACAACAACGAAAAGTTGGTTAGTAATAATTATATGTGCGTTAACAAAGATCTGATAATGACTGACAATACTCGGATAGATCTAAATAGGTTTACGGTGTTGGGTAACGTCATCCTTGATGGTTCAAGATACAAGGTAAGCGATGAGAGCAGCATAGTAGGAAGATATGAGATAAGCGGTGTTTGGAATATGAGTGTGAATGGAAAGACTTATGTCGGTAATCTTACCGGAAGTCAGTCATGTTGGGGAAGTAATGGTTTCAAGAAGAAGGTGTACTCTCCAGAAAGTCCGAGTATAGACCCAAGCTGTTTAAAAGCAGGATGGCAAAGAATTGATAGATCACTTCTTGAGAATATTAAGCCATGTCAAATAAATGTTCCATGTCCTGTACATAGCTGCTTTGAAGAAGCTCAGGATGAATTAGAACGTTTAGACCATCTAGAAGATCCTTTTCCAGATCCAGAAGAATATTTCTCAAACCTCAGCGAAATCGTGAAAGATGCTTCAGCTCTTTGTTCGATTGGCTCGGATAATCCTGTTGGAATACATTTTTCAAACGATATAAGAGTCGAGATTGTAGGAGATGCGATGATGGAGTTACATTTTAAGCCTGGAAACATAGTTGTTAAGTATCCCGTTTCAGGAAACGGTTGTCCTCCCTACAACGCAACTATATATTGTGGTAGTTCGATGAGAGACTTCAAATTCAACGGAGTGGTCTTTACAGACGGGAATATGGTTATCGGGAGAAATACCACTTGGCCACCTCAGAGAACAAAAACAGTTTACGGAAGACTTTTTTTGATAGCTAAAAGCAATATAAGTATTTATTCACCATTTGTGTATGATTTCCTTCCAAGGAATCCCAGAAGATGGCCAGATGCAATAGAAGAAGCTTACGAGGATTGGGAGGATGACGGTAGTGGTGAGACTTCTTACATAGAAGTTCTTGCTGGAGGAGACATAGATTTCTCCTGGGAGAATTGGTGGTTTGGAGGAAATAACAGGATATCTGCGGAATTTGTAAGCCTTGATGGAAAAATTCGTGATAAGTATTTGCTACTTTGGAGAAACAAACTGACTCTTCTTGGTGGGCTTTACGCAAGGAGAGGAGTTGAAATGGATCCGCAAAATCTAACGCTTATTAGCGACAAGAGATTAACATTGCCAGAGTTTTACACATGTAATGGGCAAATAAATGATATAAGGTACGAACCGTTTTCAGTTACTCAGAATGGAACTAGCAACTCTTCGGGAGAATTCGATTTAGAAGTCGTGAGGTGATATCGATGAAAGATGGAATGACTCTAATAGAAACCCTTATATCTTTAATTTTGGCTACAATAGGTATTATTATAATGTTTGAAGCGTTTAGAGCTTATGTCTACAACAGAGGTGTAGCAGTACTTTACGAGAAAGCTTACATAGATATGAACACAGCATACGAAATAGGGAAAAAGATAGTCGATGAAGGAGTGGAATCTGTTAGAGACGCCACACCAGAATATCACATCGATATCGTTGAAGAAGACACACAATATAACGGATGTGATGTGTATGAAGTTATACCGGACTCTTCAGAGATAAATACCCTTTTAAGGATACTGAATATCGAGACTAAGAAAAAGCAATTCGGATTCAAAGTATTAGATTGTCATCAGCATTGATACGAATAGTCACAAGCTACCCGATTTTAATTCTTCGTAAAGCGTTATTATTTTCTCGGCGTACTCTTTTCTGTAACTCCCTCCGTTGTAAGCTTCTAAGGCTTTTCGGAGGTTTTTATATTTGTCAAGCAAATATTTCAAGTAACATGATCCATAGAGTATATTTAAACTATAATCCCATAAAAGTGCTTTCCAGTCATTGGGAACAGGCAGATTAAACTTTTTAGAGATAAATTTAGCCGTGTCAGGTTTTATCTGCATCAGTCCAAGCTCTCCAGCAGATCCTATAACATTTCTAAATTCGCTCTCCACAGTTATGACCGAGATTATTAGAAGCGGATCAAGTCCCGTTCGTGCTGAAGCTGTGTCTATTGCTTTTTTGAGCTCAAGAACGTACCTGTCCTCTGTCGAAAGTCCGTGGAGACTTCTTAGCTTTGTCACATAATTTTTGAGCCACTCGTACGAGTAGAAATCTTTTGTGTAGTGTAATATAAACTTTCCTCCGAAGAATACCTCTTCGGTGCTGACAGTTATCGCCAAGGCGATCAACCCTATCGTTAACAACTTCTTCACGGTACCACTCCCGTAAACTGGGGTATAATCGATCCAGATTATACCATCTTAGAGGGTGATAAACATGGATGCGCTGTATAGAAAATATAGGCCGAGGAAATTCAGCGAAATAGTAGGGCAGGATCATGTTAAGAAGATCCTGATGCGTGCGATTGTAGAAGGGAAAGTATCACATGCATACATATTTGCGGGACCTAGAGGTACAGGGAAGACGACCACCGCAAGAATTCTTGTAAAAGCGCTTAATTGTGAGAATAGAGAAGGAGCAGAGCCATGTGGAAAGTGTTATGCATGCAGAGCAATAGACGAAGGAACATTCATGGATGTTGTTGAGCTTGACGCTGCTTCAAACAGGGGAATAGACGAGATAAGGAAGATAAAAGAAGGAGCTTCTTTCCGGCCGATCGAGGGAAAGTATAAAGCATACATAATAGATGAAGTTCATATGCTTACAAGGGAAGCTTTCAACGCGCTTTTGAAAACATTGGAAGAACCACCTCCACATGTGGTATTCATCTTGGCTACAACAAATCTTGAAAAGGTTCCACCTACGATAATATCAAGATGTCAGGTTTTGGAATTCAGAAATCTTCCTAAAAAGCTCATAATAAAAAGGCTTAAGGAAATCTGTGAAAGGGAAGGAATAGAGGCAACAGATGAGGCACTTGAATACATAGCAAAAAAATCAATGGGTGGTATGAGAGATGCTATTACGATATTGGAGCAAGTTTGGAAGTTTTCTGGAAAAAAGATAGATGTTAAGAGTGTCGAAGAAGCCCTGGGTTTGATAGATTCAGATGTCATTGAAAAATATCTTGATGGTGTACTAAATGGAGATATAGAAAAAGTCATGGATGTTGTCAACGATGTTTATTACTCCGGAAAAGAGATGGATGTTCTCTTTCAAGAAGCCTTAGATATGGCGCTTGAGCGTATAGAAAGTGGAAAAGTGGAATACCTGAATGTAACTCAGGATCTTTTAAGATCTGTGAGAGAAATCAAGTTTTTTGAGAACAAGAGAATCTATGCTCTGGCATTCTCGCTCAGCCTTGCGGGGAAATTCTCAAGTGTTCAAGGAGTTCCAAATAACGCTAAAGAACCTGCTGAGAATTCAGAGAAAGAGGAAAATGTTAGCGAAGCAAAGGAAACTCCCGAAGATTCAAAAGGAATACAAGATGATCTGAGAAAGCTTCTTGAATACTTGAAAACAGATGGTGATCTTGCGGTGTATGTTGCGCTATCTCTGGCAGACGAGCTTAGGGTAGAGAACGGAACACTTTATATTGTGTTTTCCAAAGATAAGGAATTTTCGTATTTAACTCTCAGAGAGAGGATTTTGGAGCTTGAAGAGTCTGTCAGAAAAACTCTAGGGGATTTGAAAATCGAGCTGAGCATGACGGGCGAGTCTAAGAGAGCAGAAGAGATGAAAAAGAGAATACTCTCTCTCTTTGGAGAAATCGAGGAGGGATGATCGTGGCGAGAAAGATGAGAGGATTTGGTGGGCGGAATTTTAGAAAGCCTTCACAAAGTCAGATGAAAAACTTATTGAAACTCCAGGAAGAGTTTCAAAACGCGATGGCAGCGCTTGAGGAAAGATATGAAAGTGAGACCGTTGAAGCGAGTGCTGGTGGTGGAGCGGTGAAGGTGATTGTGACTTGCAGTTACAAAGTGGTGGATGTAGAATATGACGAGGATGTAGTTGAGGACAAGGATATGTTTAAGGATCTTTTGATAGCCGCGTTCAATCAAGCACTTGAAATGGTAGAAAATAGAAGAAAAGAGTTAGCAGATGAGAATTTGCCAAAAATAGGAGGATTAGAAAATCTGTTATGAAAAAGGGGGAGTGAAAATGGCAGTTAAGGTTGCTATAAACGGTTTTGGAAGAATAGGAAGGGTTGTCTTCAGGATACTGCACGATAGGCAGATGGAAGGAAAGATGACGGATTTTGAAGTGGTAGCAATAAACGATCTTACCGATACGCTTACACTTGCACATCTTCTCAAGTACGACTCGGTTCATGGAAAGTTCAGGGGAGAAGTATCGCATACTGATAATTCCATCGCGGTTGATGGAAAGGAGATCAGAGTATTTGCGGAGAGAGATCCAGAGAGTTTACCATGGAAAGATTTAGGAGTTGACATAGTTATAGAGTCAACTGGGGTTTTCAGAGAGCCAATGAAAGCCAAAAAGCATGTGAAAGCTGGAGCCAAAAAGGTTATAGTCACAGCTCCATTCAAGGGTGAGGAGACCGAAGATTCGGTGACAGTCGTTCTTGGAGTTAACGATGACTGGCTAAAGCCAGAGCATGTTGTAATATCGAATGCTTCTTGTACTACTAATTCGATAGCTTCTGTTATAAAGGTTCTCCACGAGCACTTCACGATAATAAACGGATTTCTAACAACGGTTCATGCTTACACGAACGATCAGAGAATACTCGATCTGCCACATAAAGATCTCAGAAGGGCAAGAGCTGCCGCGGCAAATACGATACCGACGACAACTGGAGCGGCGAAAGCGGTTGGAAAAGTCCTTCCGGAGCTTGACGGAAAATTAGATGGTATGGCGATAAGAGTTCCAGTCACAGATGGATCAATCTCTGATTTCACAGCGCTCGTTGAAAAGGAAACAACGATAGAGGAAGTCAACGCAGTGATGAAGGAGGCTTCCGAAACATATCTGAAGGGAATCCTCGGATACAACGAAGAGCCGATAGTATCTGGAGACATAATTGGATCCACTTATGCCGGGATATTCGACGCTACGCTTACAAATGTTAAGGGGAAACTAGTTAAAGTCTTCTCCTGGTATGACAACGAGGCAGGATATAGCAATAGGGTTGTAGATCTTCTCGAAAAAGTCGCTGGTCTTCTCTGAGCTGAGGTTTAAGGAAAAACAAAAGGGTCCCGAAAGGGACCCTTTTTCATTCTCCCATGAGTTTTCTAAAGATCTTCTGGACTACTTTTGGATCAGCCTTTCCAGAGGTTGCTCTCATCACTTGACCTATGAAAAATCCCATTATTCCCTTTTTGCCGTTTTTGTACTGCTCGACAGCCTTTGGGTTCTTTTCTATAGCTTCTTTCAGGATTCTTTCTATTTCTGATTCATCGGCAACGACTTCAAGCCCCTTTTCTTTGACTATCTCAGATGGACTCTTGCCAGTTTTGAATACCTCTTTGAAAACATCTTTTGCGATATTCTTCGTTATCTTTCCAGCATCCATCATGTCAAAGAGCTCTTTGAAATGCTCCGGCTTCACCTTTAAGTCTTTGACTTCTATACCTTCTTCGTTCATCATTCTTAAGAGTTCTGTCATAAACCAGTTGCTAGTCTCTTTGGGTTTTGCTGTCAACTTGACGGTTTCTTCGTAGAAATCTGCTAGATCCTTGTCGGCTGTTAGAACTGATGCATCATATTCTGGAAGTTTGTAATCTTTTACGAATCTCTCTTTTTTCTCATCCGGGAGCTCTGGAAGACTTTGTCTAATCTTTTTTAATTTCTCTTCTGAGAGAATCACAGGTGGTAAATCAGGTTCTGGAAAGTACCTGTAATCGCTCTCTTCCTCTTTGCTTCTCATAGATATGGTTTTCTTATCTTTGGTTACCCAGCCTCTTGTTTCCTGAGGGATTTCCTCTCCGTTTTTCATGGCTTGAGATATTCTCTCGAATTCGTACTCAAGTGCTCTCTGAACGAATTTGAAAGAATTCATATTTTTGACTTCAACCCTATTTGAGCTCTTTCCCGTCTCCTCATCGATGACCGATATGTTTGCGTCACACCTCAAAGCACCCTTTTCCATATCGCCACTGCTAACACCTATGTATCTGACGATTGACCTGAGCTTTTCCAAGAAAAGTCTGGCTTCTTTTGGGGATTTGATATCCGGCTCGGTGACTATCTCTATCAGTGGAACGCCGGCTCTGTTGAAGTCAACAAAACTCTTCGCGCTCATGCTATCCCCTTCGTGTATCATTTTCCCGGCATCTTCTTCTATATGAAGCCTTCTCAGCCTAACTTTCTTTTTCTTTCCATCGACATCTATTTCAAGATAACCTTTCGTGGCTATGGGATAGAAGTATTGGGTTATTTGGTATCCCTTTGGAAGATCCGGGTAGAAATAGTTTTTTCTGTCAAAACGTGAGTATTCATGAACTTCAAAATTTAGTGCATAAGCAGCCTTTACAGCATACTCAATAGCTTCTTCACTTGTGACTGGAAGAGCTCCTGGTTGACCAGTGCATACTGGGCAAATATGGGTGTTTGGCTCGGAGTCGAAAACATCTGCGGAGCATGAGCAGAAAAGTTTAGTCTTTGTGGAAAGCTGAACATGTATTTCAAGTCCTATAATTGGTCTATATTTTCCCAAATCTTATCCCTCCCAGGGGATTTTACCAAAAAGAGCGCCCATTTGGGCGCTCAGTTTAAACCCTTCATTTTCTTTATCTCTTCAAGAAGCTTTCTTTCCTTTCTGGAAACTGACCTTGGTATCTCAACATCCACCTTAACTATGAGATCACCTCTTCTTCCTCTACTATCAGGAAGTCCCATCCCCCTGAGTCTGAAAACCGTCCCAGGGGCAGTTCCGGGTGGTATGTTGAGCTTGGTGTATCCGCCATCTGGCAACGGAACATCTATTGTAGTTCCCAATATCGCCTGGGTGTAATCAATGGATGTTTCGTAGATTATGTCAGATCCCTGTCGTCTGAATCTTGGATCTTCTTTGACTCTGACAACGACATACAGATCTCCATAGTCTCCCCCATCCACTCCAGCATTACCCATACCAGTTATTCTTATTCTTGTTCCGTCACTAACTCCTGCTGGGATATTCACAGTTATTTTCTTTTTCTTTCTGATTCTGCCACTCCCCCCACAAACATGACAGACTTTCTCTATGACTTTGCCGCTTCCCCCACACATATCACACACGGACTCTGTAACAAAGAATCCGAACGGAGTTCTTGACTCGTTTCTGACATACCCTTTTCCACCACATTTTGGACAGGTTTTGTAACCATACCCGGGCTCAGCTCCGGTACCACCACAATGGTCGCAAACTTCGTATCTAGTGTAGGATATCTCTTTTCTCGTTCCTCTTATCGCTTCGTCCATATTTATAGTAACGGTGACTTCTAAATCTTCCCCTCGTTTTTCCGATCTCCTCTCTCTTGAAGAAGTTTTCTCACCGAAAAACACATCGAACACATCAGAGCCAAAAAAACTCCTTCCAAAGAACCCTCCAAGGCCTTCCCCGAAAAATTCTTTCAGTATCTCATCGAGGGAAGGAATTCTCCCTCCAGTGGAATATCCTCCCCCAGTTGGAGGCATATCTCCAACATATCCGAATTTATCGTACATAGCACGCTTTTCTGGATCTGAGAGTACTTCGTATGCCTCCTGAATCTCCTTGAATTTCTTTTCAGCTTCTTCTCTGTTGTTAGGGTTAAGATCCGGGTGCCATTTTTTAACGAGCTTTTTGTAGGCCTTCTTAATTTCTTCTTGAGAAGCACTCCTTGGAACTCCTAGTATCTCGTAGTAGTCTTTTTTCATTTTTCATCACCCCTTCGGTTTTACCGCGACTTTAACTTTGGCAGGTTTTATAACTTTCGAGTGAAACTTATAACCCTTCTCTACAACCTCTATGACGGAATATTCATCGTGCTCCTCCGTCTCAACTTTCTCAAAGGCTTCATGCTCGAAGGGATCAAATTTCTTTCCGCTCGGATCTATAATGGATAATCCTTCACTCTCAAGTGTGGATACGAACTTCTTGTATATCTTCTTCATCCCATCGACGAATGGATCATCCTCTTTCGCACTTTTCAAAGCTCTTTCGAAATCATCCAATATCGGCGTTATTTTTGATACAAGGTATTCATTTGCGTTCTTTATTATTTTCTTTCTATCCTCTGCGGCTTCCCTTTTGTAATTTTCAAACTGAGCTTTGAGTCGCTTTGCGTAGTCTTCAAGATCTTTGTTTTTTTTCTCTAGCTCTTCAATCTTTTTCTCAAGTTCCTTTATCTTTTCATCGAATTCTTTGCATTTTTTTATAAGCTCATCTTTTTTCATCCTTTCCCACTTCATGCTATCACCTCCTAGATACAACTGTCAGATATTCTGTTAATCTGTTCGACATAAATTCGACGAGCGAGTAAATTCTCTCATACTCGACAAATTTCCCTGTTATCATGGCTATATGACCTATAATACTTCTCCCTTTTTTATAAGGCGAGACAAACAGGGAGAAATTTCTCATGTCCTCTATAGGATTTTCCGAGCCTATGAAAACCCTCAGATCTTCTACACTCTCCAAAATCTCTTCGAATTTTGTGGATTCTTCCAAAATTTTGACGACTTTCTCCACGCTCTGGTTCGATTCCTTGAGGAGCTCGTATATCCCTCTGTAGATTATCCTCCCCTCAGATGTTGCTATCTCTATTATCGACTTTGCAATGTTGACTATTTCCATCGCCTCTGGGGTTTCCGGAGTAAACGAATTTATAGCGTTGATCATTTCAAACAGGGTTTTTCCTGAAAACACGTCGAAAAAGCGTTCCACAGCTTTTGACATCTCGTCAGATATTCTCGGTATTGGAATTACTCTCGATATACCGAGCTCTGTTATAACAGATACCACAGAATACTCTTCACCAATTGGCGTAACATTCACTCTGACAAGCTTCATTTTTTCAAGGGATGGTTTTGTTATAACCGCTATTCCCTTTCCAGTACTTGCAAGTATTCTCGATAAAGCAGTCAGTATCATTTCCAGATCTCCTACTGGAAAGCGCTGGGTTAGGTCTATTCCAACATCTTCTTTTTTAATATCCCCACGAAGCTTTATCATTTCGTCAAGGTAGAACCTGAGACCTAGATCTGTGGGAATTCTTCCCGCAGAGGTGTGAGGCTGATGAAGATATCCTAGCTCCTCAAGTCTCCTCAAGTCATTTCTTATGGTTGCACTGCTCCAGTCAAGCTCCGTTATCTCTAATACCCTCTTGGAGCTTACCGGTTTTTTCTCTTTTATATAGTCTCTAACAACAGAAAAGAGAACTTTGTACATTCTGCTCTCGTCTCTTTTCATTAGCAACCACCCCTCAAGACTGCTAAAATTTTATCACATTCCATATCAGTAGACCGAATGAAAGGAAGAAAGTTCAGGAAGGATTACATTGGCTTCTTATTCTCTGCTAGTTCACAATTTGAACTGACGAATGAAAAAGTTCCTGAATTTTGCGGGAGAACTCCAAAAACCGCACTTCCGCTTCCCGTCATCATCGCTACTGTAGGATTTTTCTTCTCTAGGTACTTTAGGGCACTTCTTATTTCCCAAAACTCTTTTAAGATGACCTCTTGAAATATGTTATAGGAGCATTCAGCTATGAGGGATTCGTCTTTCAATCTGTAGGCTTCGTATAGCTCCAAGGGCGTGCATTTCGATTTTTCAAAGTCCTCCTCCCTGAGCCACGAATAAGCCTCTGCCGTTGAAATTCTGACTCTTGGAATTGCAAGATCAACCCCGTATTTTGGAAGATCGTCGAGTCTTTCTATTATTTCTCCTCTTCCTCTAACAAAAGCGGTACCACATTTTATGAAGAACGGGACATCGCTCCCCACCTTCGCAGCTATCTCTAGGAGATCTTTGTCACTCAGGCCTGTCTGAGATGCTAGATACTTTAGTATAGCCGCGGCATTCGAACTTCCGCCACCAAGCCCTGTGCCCATTGGTATTCTTTTAAAAAGTTTCACCCTGACTCCGAAATTCAAACCAACTTCTCTTTTGAAAATCTCATAAGCTTTCTTGATGGAATTCTCTCCGGGTACATTTACTGTGCTTTCTAAATGGAATCCTCTTTCGATCCTTTCAAAGGTAAGCGTGTCATGAAGAGAAATCGTCTGCATTATCGATGATATCTCATGGTATCCATCTTCTCTTTTTTTGAGAACATCCAGAAACAAGTTCAGCTTCGCAAAAGATTTGACTTCAACCAGCTCGCCGATATCTTCGACCAATTCTCCATTCCCTCCTCGAATTTCTCAAGATCACATAAATCAATCATCTTCCACTCGAAGTTCTCTTTTTCCCTAATTCCGTTAACTTTAGCTTCAGCGATATAGAAAAATCCTATGTGGACTCTGCTGACTTCCTTTGACAGATCGTTTATCAATCCTACGAATTTTAGATTGAGGATGTCGGCATCTATCTCTTCTTCGATCTCTCTGAAGATGCCATTTTTGAAAGCTTCTACAGGATTTTCTCCATCGGAGTCGTTTATATGGCCTCCTATGCCTATGGAGTACAAGTTGTGGAGTCTCTTTTCAGATTGTTTTGCAGTTCTTTTTACCAGTAGTATTCTTCCACTGTCTAAAAAAGCTACATAGGGAATAGTCTGCCTCCAGCTTTCGTTAGTTTCTGCTTTTTCCCTGTCAACGAAAAACCCCATTTTAAGCATTTCAAAAGCGTTTTTTTCTGGAATCTCAACAAGCCCTTCGTGGTAATCTTTAAGCAGCTCAGCTGGTACGACTAATACTTTCTCCTTCAACCCGTCACCTCCACTATGACTGTCATTTTCCTCTCATCTCTGTAGTCCATGTATATCCCGCCATCTCTTGGATCATACCAATAGACAGATTGTATCTTTTCGGCAGCTACAACAGGATCTACTTTTCCGAGGTAAATGATTGCTGCTTTTACATTCCCATCAGACGGATCGGAATCTATCCAAAGGAGTGAGAAATCTCTTCCAGGGCTTTCTTTCAGATAATATCTATCAACGAGCGTTGATATTTTTATGCTGGAAGTTGGGATGAGTCCAAATCCTTCTGTGTAAAAGAAGTGCCTAAGCGCGAATTCTACGCTTTCGAACCTCTTTAAAATCTTTGAGATTTCAATACCGCTGATCCAGGTGTAAATCAACGGGTAGAGAGCTAAGATGATAGATGATATTATCACTAAGATGCTCAAGAAATTTAGATCTAGTATTTTCATGTAATCCCTCCCAGGGTTAAAGTATAACATTTACTTGGAGGTGGGAGCGAAGTGGCAGTTAGGAAAGTGAGAGTTCCAAGAAGTGTTGAAATGGTGGAGATTTTGGGGCATTACGATAGAAAGGCAAGGTTGATCAGGAAAAAGTTCAATGTTGAGATAACTCTTATAGACGACGAAATATGGATAAGAGGGAAAGATGAGAAGATGGTCAGTGCGGCAAGTGATGTTTTTAAAGAGCTTATTGAATCAACGAGGGACGGACATCTAATAAGCTGGGATGAGTTTCAGTATATAGTGGATAAGTATTCAGAGAAAGGTGAAAAGCCGAAGCTGCTGGAATACGAGAGGTCAAGTGTCCTTGGAATGAGAGTTCGACCTAAAACTGAAGGACAAAAGATTTACATGGATGCGATTAAAAAAAATGATATCGTTTTCGCGATAGGCCCGGCCGGAACTGGAAAGACTTATCTTGCAGTCGCCATGGCTCTAGACTATTTGAGAAGTGGCAAAGTCCAGAGGATCATACTTACAAGGCCGGCGGTGGAGGCTGGAGAAAAACTAGGTTTTCTTCCAGGAGACCTTATGGAGAAAGTTGACCCATATCTGAGACCACTTTATGACTCGATAATGGACATGATTCCACCAGACAGATTCTATTCTTATAGGGAAAAGGGTGTTATAGAAATAGCGCCACTAGCTTATATGAGAGGGAGAACATTGAACAACTCCTTTATAATATTGGATGAAGCTCAAAACACCACATATCATCAGATGAAAATGTTTCTCACAAGGCTTGGATTCAATTCAAAAGTAGTTATCACAGGAGACATCACCCAGCTCGATATAGAAAGGGAGAAATCCGGGCTGATAGAATGTCAGAAAATTCTCAAGGGAATAGAAGGGATAGAATTCGTATACCTAGGCGAAGAAGATGTTGTTAGAAACCCCTTGGTGAAAAAAATAATAAAGGCTTATGAAGAGTACGAAAAGTCCGGGGAGATGGAGAAATGAGGGGTTTTTTCAGGTCTCTCTACATGGTTCTAATCGTTGTTGGAGTAGCGGATTTCTTCGCACCAGTTGATATCAAAGAAGTTGTTTTGGATTATGTTTTTGTTCTCCTGATATGGAACTTTTTCCACTCAAGGGTTGAAAAGAACAGAACGATGAACTTGCACAAAAATTATATGTTGACACTTTACGCACTCATGGTAATAGGAAGCGCCGTCACTCCTTTTGTAATAGGCAAGTGGGGAAATTCCCTTTCAGCGGTTTATATGTTCACAGCGATAACTGTTTTGCTGCTTGGAGAGGATCCAGGTGAGATGGTCGGATTCACCCTGTCCTTTCTTATCTTTACCCATTTTAATCGAGATACTTGGATTCTCCTCAGTTCCATACTGATGACGATGATAGCCACAAGGACATTAAAGGAAGTTTACAGAAGATCTGATGTGATGAAATCGGCATTTTACGCGTCAATAGGAAACCTTTTTGTATCTATCTTAAAGTACATCATTGATGGATATGCTGGAACTTATGAGTTCTACATATCTTTCTTAAATCCCATCGTGTCCTCTATATTCATCCTTGGAATACTTCCATATATAGAGTACACGAGTAGGATATATTCAAACATAGGATTGATGGAACTTGGTAATTTGAACAACCCAATTCTCAAAGAACTTAGTATAAAAGCTCCTGGAACTTATCAGCATAGTACAATGGTGGCGAATCTTTCGGAAGCTGCCGCGGAGAAAATAGGAGCGAATTCTCTCTTGGCCAGGGTGGCGTCTTACTACCACGATATAGGGAAAATGAAGAGAAGTGCTTTCTTTGTTGAAAATCAATTCGACGGGACGAATCCACATGATGAGATAAGTCCGTTTTTGAGCCATTTGATATTGGACGAGCATGTAAAGTACGGTTTGGAATTGGCTAAAAAATACAGACTTCCTATACCAGTGGAATGTGTTATATCAGAACATCATGGGACGAGGGTTCAGAAATATTTTTACTACAAAGCCAAGGAGATAGACCCCAATGTCAGTGAGGACGACTTCAGATATCCCGGCCCTAAGCCCAGATTCAAAGAGTCGGGTATAATAATGCTTGCGGACTCCGTTGAAGCCGCTTCTCGAACTCTGAAAAATAGATCCCATTCCCATATAAAATCGCTCGTCGAGGACATAGTTATGGGGATATTTTCAGAGAGGCAACTCGACTCCTCGGGTCTTACTCTGGAGGATCTAGAACTCATAATTGATGAATTCACAAGGGTTATAACAACCTTCTATCACAGGAGAGTTGAGTACCCGAAGGAGGAGATATCCGTATGAAATGCAAGATTTGTAAGAAGGAAGCTTCGGTGAAATTAAAACACTACAACCTCCCGCTGTGTGAAGAGCATTTCTACGAGTTTTTTGAAAAGCGAGTAAGGAAAGCAATAGGGAAATTCAAAATGTTTTCAAAGGAAGATAAGATCCTTGTTGCAGTGTCTGGCGGAAAAGACAGCATGGTCATTTGGTATGTCTTGAAAAAATTGGGATACAAAGCTGAGGGGCTTTTTATAAGACTTGGAAACGGTGTGATGATCGATAGGACTCAGGAAATAATAGAAAATTTTGCTGAAAGTATAGAGGGGAAACTTATTGTAGAGGATGCTACGAAATATCTCTATGGGTTGTCGACATTTGAAGCTGCTAGGATTCTGAGGAGATCTACTTGTTCGTTTTGTGGAATGGTGAAAAGATATCTGATGAACAAGGTTGCCGTTGAAATGGGGTATGATGTCTTGGTCACAGGTCATAATCTCGATGATGAGGCTTCTCAGCTCCTTGGAAACATACTGCATTGGCAGAAAGGATATATCTTGAGAAGTTGGCCAGTTCTTGAGAAAACTCATGAGAAATTTGTCAAAAAGGTAAAACCACTTGTTCTCAATTACGAAGACGATATCAGGCTTTATGCCGAGATGAAAAAAATACCTTTTTTGAGGGAAACCTGTCCTTTCTCCATCGGTGCCACTTCAAAGATATACAAAAAGATGCTATTAACATTAGAGGAGGAGCAGAGAGGTGCGATCCTGTCGTTCTACATGGGATACGTGAGAGAAAAGGATAAATTCTTCAAAGAAGATGAGGAACCTGTGGAGATCAAATCATGTGAGGTGTGTGGCTATCCCACCACTTCTAATGTCTGCTATTTCTGTAGGAGCAGGCAAAAGTTGAAAGTGAAGCTGGAGAAAAGGCAGAAAGCCGAGGGGTGATTCGATGAAGTTTACAGAAGTTCTCTCTTTCATACATGATATGGTTCTCGGCTGGAGAGGAAAAGGGAATCCTGATGTAAAGGATATTGAGATACATTCCTCAAGGGTAAAAGAGGGAGATCTGTTCATATGTAGAAAAGGAGAGAGATTCGATTCTCATCGTGTAGCCAAAGAGGTAGTGAAGAAAGGAGCTGTGGCTCTGATATGTGAGTATGATGTTGGAAATTTAGGTGTTCCCATGGCAATAGTTTCAGATTCTAGAGTGACCGAAGCTGTGCTTGCAGATGTTTTCTACGGAAGTCCTTACAAAAAACTCCTGACTTTTGGAGTTACAGGTACGAATGGAAAAACCACGGTAACTCATATGATTCATCATATTCTTTCAAAGATGAAAATGAAGGGAAGTTTAGTAGGAACTGTCAAAAACTACATAGTGGGTGAAATTGAAAAGACTGAGAACACCACTCCTTCAGCGCTCTATCTGTTTAGAAAAATGAAAGAGACTGTCGATAAAAAAGGTGAGTACTTCGTTCTCGAAGTATCTTCTCATGCACTTGTACAATCTAGAGTTTTTTCTATTAGGTTCGATTCAGTGGGACTTACGAATATAACCAGAGACCATTTGGATTTTCACAAAAGCTTTGAGGATTATATGAAATCCAAGTTTACCATATTCAATTTACTCAAGAGCGATGGAGTAGGGGTTATAAACTCCGAATTCATATCACATTTCAAATCGAGGAGATTTAGGAAAGTGTTCTTTGGAAAGATCGGCGATTATGTTGTATGGGACATATCAGTGAGTTCCAAGGAGACAACTTTCAGGCTTGACACTCCTTATGGGAGAAAAAAGGTTGAATTAAAGATCATAGGAGATTTCAATGCTTACAATGCCACAGCTGCTATAGCGATGCTAGCCGAGATAGGTTTCGACATAGATGAAGTTATAGAATCTTTAAAGGATTTCAAAGGGGTAGACGGAAGGTTTGAATTTATAAAGGAAGCTGAAAAGGCTGGAAACAGAGTCATTGTGGATTTTGCACATTCGCCGGATGCTTTGGATAAAGCTATAAGGAATGCCAGAAAGTTTACTTTAGAGAACGGAAGGGTTATCGTGGTTTTTGGGGCTGGTGGAAGAGCTGACAAGGGAAAGAGAAAGATGATGGGTGAAATCGCAGATAGGCTTGCGGATATAGTTATAGTGACGAACGATGATCCGAGAGGAGAAGATCCTCATGAGATAATAGAAGACATACTTGAGGGTTTTTCAAAACACAAGCCACTTGTCATAGAAGATAGAAGAGAAGCGATAGAAACAGCCATGACACTTGCCAGCAGAAGAGATGTGGTCCTAATAGCCGGTAGAGGACATGAGGAGTATCAAGTTTTTAACGATGATATGAAAGTGCCGTTCAAGGATGCAGAAGTGGTCAGAGAAATAGCAAGGGAGAAACTTAAAAAGAAAAGATGATAGATGTCGCGGATTTGATAAACAGGAAGTTCTGCTTCGATTCAAGAAAAGTAGAAAATGGTTGTGTTTTCGTGGCTATAAAGGGTGAAAAGCATGACGGCCACGATTTTGCTCTAGAGGCTTTGTCAAGGGGTGCTTCTTTTGTTGTAGTTGAGAAAGATCTCGGAATTGAAAATCAAATAATCACCGACAGTGTAGTGGATTTTCTTATCGATCTCGCTTCTAAAAAGATTGAATCGAGCATGGTTGTTGGAATAACTGGATCCTCTGGCAAGACTTTCACGAAAGAAATCCTCGCTAGGTTGATTCCAAATTCCTTCAAAAGTACAGGAAATATGAACACAGAGATAGGTCTCCCGATATCGATACTCAACGAATACTCAGGAGAGAAATTTTCAATACTTGAGATGGGAGTGAACAAAAAAGGCGATATAAAGAAGTTATGCAGGATAAAAAAACCTAAGATAGGAGTTGTCCTCAATGTGGGAAGACAACACCTTGGAATGTTTTCCAGTGAAAGAGAGCTATTTGAAGCTAAAATGGAAATGTTTGAATGTTCAGATTTAAAAGTCTACAACGCAGATGATGATAGGATGATGGAGTATGTTGGAAATTATGGGGAATCTATGGGATTTGGAAAAACAAATGGGGAATGTAAGCTCAAAGATTGGAAATATTTCAATTTGGAGACTCAGGTTGTATATGAAATAAGTGGAGAAACATATTATTTGAGATTTGACAAACTTGCTCACGAAGGGCATCTCCTCAATGTGGCGGCGTCTATCTGCGTTTTGAATCTTCTCAATCTGCCATTCGATCCGACAAGAATAATTCATCTTCCGAAGATTCCTCAAAGATTCGATGTCAAAATTGTAAAGGGAATTCTCATAATCGATGACACATATAACGCAAGTCTGCTATCATTTGAAAAGGCTGTTCAAGCTCTTATGCTCCTCAGTGGAAGAAAATTTGCCGTTGTAGGTCCTATTTTAGAGCAAGGAAAATATTCAAAGCAAACGCACGAGAATCTCTCTGATATACTCTCAGTGCTCGATGGAGTGTTCGTGCTGGATGGGTTTGAAGGATCGGAACATATA
>WGAO01000072.1 GCA_015489065.1 Thermotogaceae bacterium
AGGTAGTTCAGATGAGTGAGGAGGAGATGGAGAGAAGAGCTGAGGAAGTTCAGATAGAGTGGCCACATGCTTATGTGAAGTTCGATTTCTCCATCGATGACTTCTTGGAAAATTATCCTTGTAACCATATCCATGGTGTTTATGGAAATTATGTAAGTGAACTGATCGACTTCTGTGAGATCAAAGAGATCGATTATACAGTTCTTACGTAATTGGAGGTGAACGAGATTACAGCAAAAAGGAAAAGGGTCACAATAAAGGATATTGCTAAAAAATTGAATATAAGCCCATCAACCGTATCTCGGGCTTTGAATGATCATCCAAGAATAAGTTCAGAGACCAAGCGAAAGGTGAAAGAGATAGCAGAGGAGTTGGGATATTTCGCTTCTGGTATTGCTCGAACTCTTAAAACCAAACGAAGTATGACCGTGGGAATAATTGTGTCTGATATAAAAAATCCATTCTTTTTAGACTTTCTAGATGGAGTTGAGCGAACTCTCTTTCCGAGAAAATACAAGATGCTTCTTGCAACATCGAATGAAGATGCAGACAAGGAGGAAACATACTTAAGGTGGCTTCTCGAACACAATGTCGATGGGATAATAGTGTCTCCAACATGCAAAGGTGATGGAAAAAATAATCTAAATCTTTTGAGGAGAATTAAAAAGGCTGGAATTCCCGTGGTTCTTTATGACAGGGTTTTTGAAGGTTTCGAATCGGAGTTTGATAGTGTGACAATAGACAACGCTGGTGCGATCTTGGATGCCATGAAGTACTTATATACGCTTGGTCATAAGAGAATTGGAATAATTCTCGCTAGTAACAACCTTTACACAATAACAAAAAGATATCAAGGATACCTAGAAGCGTGCAACCTTTTTCGTCTAGATTGCAGAAATAAAGACGTGCTGGTCTTGGAAAGTCCTTTAAGTGAAGAAATGGATATCCAAGTAGAAAATTTCATTAAGAAAGCCTCATTTACAGCTGTAATAGCTACCAATCATGACATAACAAAAAAAATTTATAAAAGCGTCAGAAATATTGGTGTAAAAATTCCGGAAGATCTCTCTGTGATCGGATTCGACGATGTTGAAGAAAATCTTTTTTTCGATCCTCCCGTGACAGTTATTAGACAGCCTGTTTTTCAAATTGGAAAGGCAGCTGCAATGTTGATTCTAAGCAGACTTGATGGTGAAGATCTGAAACCTCATAGAGTAGTGTTAAATGCGGAACTCGTAAAGCGTCGCTCCGTGTCGGCAATTAGGGGAAATTCTCAACCAAACTCTTTGTAGGGAGGTGTGGTGTTATGAGGAAGTTTTTAGCGATTTTGGTGGTCCTTGGGGTTTTCTCAATCTTCATTAGCACAGGGCTGGCTTACACCAAAGCTATTCCGACCAACAAGATGAAGGTGTTTTTCATAGTCAAAGCAAGTGAATCAGAGTACTGGCAGATAGTACTTGATGGTGCTAAAAAGGCGGCAAAACACTTTGGGGTTAAATTCATACACCAAGAGCCTACAACTGAGGCAGATGTTGCAAAGCAGGTGGCGATTTTGGAAACGGCGATATCTATGCATCCGGACGCTATAGTTATAGCTCCAACGGTTGCGGATGCTTTGGTCCCAGGAATAGAGAAAGCTATGGATCAGGGAATTCCAGTCATCATAATTGATTCAGCCGCGAACACGGATAAATATGTCAGTTTTCTCGCATCCAACAATTATAAGATAGGTCAGGTTTCAGCAGATCAAATGGCAAAGTACTTGAAGGAGAAGAACGGAGCTCCTAGGGGAAAAATTGCTGCTATAACTTTTATGTCCGGAGTTGGATCGCTTGAACAGAGGATGAAAGGATTTCTAGACCGCATAAAGGAGAAATATCCCGATATAAAAATCATTGCTATAAGAGACGCTCAAGGAAAACAAGGAAACACCATAACTATAGTACAAAATCTTCTCACAGCTTATCCAGACCTTGATGGAATTTATGCAAACAATCAGTATACAGGTGATGAGCTTGTCAGAGCTTTGGACATGATGAAAAAGAAAGATCTCGTATGTGTAGCAGTTGATAGTGGACCTCAAGAGGTTTGGGGACTCAAGAATGGGTATTTGAAGGCCATACTTGTACAGAGACCGTGGATGATGGGATATGCAGGTGTAGCCTACGCGATAATGGCAAGAAATGGTATTCCGCTTCCAAAGAATGTTGATACAGGAATCATAGTGGTAACCCCTGAAATGGTGAAAGAAGGAAAAGCTGACGAAGCCCTTGATCCAATTAAGTTCCACAAAGATTGGTAATAGAGAAGGATGGGGAGCTCCCCCATCCTTCTTCTAACTTTGGGGGTGAATGTTTTGGACAAGTACGCTGTCCAACTTGTGAATATAAGCAAATCATTTCCAGGAGTACAAGCCTTGAAAGATGTCACTTTTACCTTAAAGGAAGGGGAAGTAAAAGCACTGGTTGGTGAAAATGGTGCAGGAAAATCCACTCTAATAAAGATTTTAACAGGAGCTTATGTTCCAGATAAAGGTGAGATATACGTATTTGGTAAAAAAGTTGAGAGGATGACTCCGATCATCTCAGAAAATCTTGGAATATCGGCAGTTTATCAAAATCTTGTACTCGCACCTCACTTAACAGTTGCTGAAAATATAGTTTTAGGAAGCGAACCGAGAAAAATGAGAATCTTTGTAAACAAATCTAAAATGTTAGAGAAAGCGAGAAAAGTCCTCGCAGAAGTTGGATATGAAAACATAATAGATCCAAACGAGAAATTGGGTAATCTTCCCGTTGCGCAGCAAGGAATAGTCGCAATAGCACGCGCTCTTTCAAGAAAAGCGAAAGTAGTCATATTCGATGAACCTACTGCTGTCTTAGCCAAAAGAGAAACAGAGGAGCTTTTCAGAATAATAAAAGACCTCAAAGAGAGAGGAGTATCCGTAATATATATTTCTCACAGGCTTGAAGAAATTTTTGAGATATGTGACACGGTATATGTCTCAAAAGACGGAAAGTTTGTAGGTGAAATGCCTGTGAGTGAGACTGATGAGGACAAACTCATATCAATGATGGTTGGAAGGAAGTTGAGAAAGGAAATATATGCCAAAAGAAATATCGGGAATGTCGTTCTCGAGGTGGAAAACATCAAAAACAAGAAACTCAAAGGTTGCAGCTTTTTTATGAGAGAGGGAGAAATAGTAGGTCTTTATGGTCTTGTTGGATCAGGCAGAACCGAGCTTGCTCGCGCAATTTTTGGTGCTGATCCAATAGAGGAAGGGAAAATACAGATGGAAGGAAAGCCAGTCCATGTGAAATCTCCTTCGCATGCCATAAAGGCTTCTTTAGCGCTCGTACCTGAGGACAGAAGAAGACATGGTCTAGCTTTAAAACTCTCTGTTCGCGACAACATAAATCTTCCTATATACAAACATATTTCAAGGCTTTCTGTCATAAATCATTTTATGGAAAGGTCTATAGCAAACGATTTCGTTAAAAAACTCAGAATAAAAACTCCTTCAATTTCTACTATAGTGATGCACTTAAGTGGGGGCAATCAGCAAAAAGTCGTTATTGCAAAATGGCTTGCGAGCAAGTCGAAGATATTTATCATGGATGAACCGACGAATGGAATAGATGTAGGGGCAAAAGAAGAAATATATCATCTTATGAATGAACTGGCTTCAGAAGGTGCGGCTATTCTCTTTATATCCTCTTATATGCCAGAACTTATGGGTATATGCGACAGGATATTGGTTATGAGAGATGGGAAGATTGTAGGAGATGTTCCCAGAGAAGAAATGACCGAGGAAAAATTGCTTACACTTGCAATAAAAGAGAAAAACGGGGAGGTAAGTGTCAATGAATAACAAGAAGAACAGGAAATTTACTTTTAATACCCAGATAGTCCTCCTCCTTATAGTAACGGCTCTTTGGGTCTTCTTGTCGATCTCAAGTTCTTATTTTCTCACCTATGAAAATATAGCGAATATAATGAGACAGATGGCTATACAAGGTATCCTGGCTGTCGGTGAAGTGGTAGTAATTATCACAGCGGGTATCGATCTATCGGTCGGCTCAGTAGTGGCTCTTGTAAATATAATTATGTCAAAAATGGTGGTTTCTGGTACTCCAATATGGATCAGTATTTTATCAGTTTTGGCTCTTTCTACGGGTATAGGCTTGGTTAATGGAGTGGTGATATATGACATGCGTGTTCCCGCATTTATAGCAACCCTAGGTATGATGACAATTGCTCGAGGAGCAACGCTTTTAATTTCTAACGGAAGCAATGTATTTGGGCTTCCAAGGAGTCTTGCCACATTCGCCTCAGGAAGTTTCTTAGGCATACCAAACCTTTTCTGGTTTTTGCTTCTCACCGTAGTGGCGATTGAGTTCATGCTAAGAAATACTACCTTTGGAAAATACATATATGCTTTGGGTAGTAATCCTGAAGCCGCGAGACTTTCAGGTGTGAATCTTAGATTAGTTACATATGGAGTATATGCTTTAGCAGGTTTTCTATGGGGATTAGGAGGAGTACTTGAGACATCCAGACTTTGGATGGGAGTTCCAACAACTGGGACTGGTTATGAACTTGATGCTATAGCAGCTGCGGTTCTTGGTGGGGCAAGTCTATTTGGAGCAGAAGGAAATGCTATAGGAGCGTTCTTCGGAGCTTTGGTCATGATAACTATTTACAACGGAGCAGTACTTCTGAACATAAATCCCTTCTGGCAAAGAATTCTAGTTGGAATAATTGTCATAGTGACAGTTGCGATAGATCAAATAAGAAAGAGGAGGGAGACGTAAGATATGCTTAAAAAAATCCCTGATGTAATTTCTCCGGATCTTATGAAAATCTTGATGGAAATGGGGCATGGCGATGAAATAGTCATAGCGGACGGAAACTTCCCATCATACAAATTCGGAGTCAAAGTTGTTCGGGCAGATGGGCATGGAGTCCCGAAGATTCTAAAGGCGATTCTCGAATTTTTTCCCCTAGATACTTATTCAGAAAGTAATGTCATTTTAATGGACAATGGATCTGAAGAAAAACCTTCCATATGGAAAAAATATGAGGAAATTCTTAAGGAGAGTGGTGAACCATTCTCTATGAAAACTTTAGAAAGGTTCGAATTCTATGAAAGAGCTTCCAAAGCCTTTTGTATAGTCGCTACTAGTGAGACATCGCTCTATGCCAATGTAATATTGAAAAAGGGTGTGATTGTTTGATATTTGTAGATGGTTTTGGAGAAGAGGCTTTTGAAATTCTGGATGATTTCCCTTTTGTCAAAGGGATAACCACAAATCCTACTATTTTGAAAAAATCAAAAAAAGGTTTTATGGAAGCTATAAAGACGCTGGAGAAACTCCGAGGTATACATTTTGTTCAAGGCTCGCTACGAAACTTGAAATGGATAAAAGCTATTCAGCAGATAAAATCGAAAAAATTCATTATAAAACTTCCCTGGGATTGCAAACAATCATCTAAAGTTGCAAAGACTATCCTAGATCTCGGATTTGAGTTCTGTGCCACAGCCGTTTATAAACCTTCTCAAGTTATAAGTGCAAAATATTCAGGAGCTTCTTTTGTTGCCGTGTATTATAACAGGATGGTTGTAAATAATATGGACCCAAAGGAAATTATAGAGTTTGCTATGGAGAAGGGTCTGAAAGTTCTTGTAGCCAGTCTAAAGACACCTCTTCAGGTTGAAAGTGTTTTAAAAGTTGGTGACATTAGCGTAACGCTTCCGCCTGAAGTGCTACGCGAATTTTTCTCTGTAAGATTTCCTGAGAATGACTTGAACACCTTTGAGGAGGATTTTAAGTTATGAAAAAAGTCCTTTGTGCTGGGGAAGCACTTTTCGATTTCATCTCGCTTGACAAGGTCAAGGTGGGGTTTTCCAAGTCATTTGAAAAGCGTGTTGGAGGATCTCCATTAAATGTGGCGATTGGCATCGCAAGGCTGGGATTCAAGGTCTCATATCTCACCAAATTGTCAAATGATAGTTTTGGAGAGGCAATTTTTGAATTCTTAAGTTCAGAGGGAATCGATATGAATCTCGTTAAATTTGATCCTAAAGCTAAGACGACCTTGGCATTCGTTTCAGTCGATGAAAGAGGTATTCCAGAGTATGAGTTTTACAGAGATGGTATGGCTGATACTCTCCTTCAAATGCAAGACATAGATAAAATTCAACCACATAGCTACGATTTGTTGCATTTCGGTTCTATAGCCATGTGTTCTTACCCGGTGGCTAACACTTTGTGGGAACTCTTTAAGAGGTTCAGAGGAAGAACTCTTATTTCATTTGACCCAAACATTCGCCCGCAATTAGTGGAGGATATGGAATCTTATATTAACATGCTTGAAAAAATTTTAAGAGACGCTGATATAGTGAAGATGAGTGTAGAGGATATGAAATGGCTTGGTTGGGAAAGCCTAGAAGATTTTGTAAAAAGATTCAAAAGAGAGCAAAAAGTTACCATTCTTACAAAAGGAAAGATGGGGAGTGAAGCCATCTTTAACGGGGAAAAGATTTTCCAGAGAGCGTACAATGCTGGGAGAGTTGTGGATACAACAGGATGTGGAGATGCATTCATGGCCGCATTCGTTGTGGAGTTTCTTAGGGATGGATGGAACATGGAAAGTCTAAAAAGATCTTTGGATTTTGCGAGTGCAGCAGCTGCTTTAGTATCAACAAGAAAGGGAGCTGCCCCTTCTATGCCAACTCTGACTGAAGTGAAATCTTTCTTAGAGAAGAGAATAGAGTTAGGAGAGGGTATGTTATGAAAATCGTGACAGTCGATCTTGGAGCTACTAATGCTAAGATACATGAAGCTCGTTTTGACGGTGATGTTTTAAAACTAAAAGAGATTTTGAGATTTGAAACCAGAGGGCAATATCTTCCAAATGTAAATAGGGATATGCTGGTATGGAATCTACCGAGGTTTTATTCCATAATTCGTGATGTCCTCCAATCTTTAAGAGAAGTTAAAGGAGTTTCTTTTAGTTCATGGGGAGTTGATTTTTCTTTGTTTGACGAGCAGGGGCGCCTTCTCATGCTTCCCTATCACTATCGCGATGAAAGAACAAGAGGAGTAATGGAAAAGTTTTTAGCATCATTTGATAAGTATAAGCTTTATCATATAACTGGGATTCAGTTCATGCCAATAAATACTCTTTACCAGTTGTACTCAATGGTAATTTCAAATGATCCGTTGTTGAACATCGCGCGTAAAATGCTGATGATAGCTGATACATTCGTATATTGGTTTTCAGGGGAAATGGTATCGGAGTATACACTGTCCAGTACGAGTCAGATAATTGATCTCAGATCGAAGAAATGGTCAAAAGAAATTGTTGGAGCCATAGGAATAGACGAAAAAATCTTCCCGAGGTTAGTTGATCCCGGTACAGTAATCGGAAAGTGCAAATGTGGTAATATGGATGTAATAGCCTCGGCATTACACGATACTGCATCTGCTGTGCTTTCAGTGCCTTTTAACAACAACGGAATTTTTGTAAGTTCGGGTACATGGTCGATTATAGGCACCGAGCTTGAAGAACCTATTGTAAGCGATGAAGCTTTCAAAGAAGGATTCACCAATGAAGGTGGTTTCGGAGGGGTTGTAAGATTTTCAAAGAATACTACCGGAATGTGGATATTGGAAGAGTGCAATAGAGTTTTGAAAAAGAGTTATGAGCAAATCATAGAAATGGCAGAATCTACTCAAACATCAAAGTGGATAGATCCAGATCATCCAGATTTTTTGAGTCCTGGAGACATGATCACAAGGATTTCGTTGTGGCTTAAAAATAGTGGTCAAGGTGACTTTGAAAGTTTGGCTGAACTTGTTCGAATCATATTTGAGAGTATGGCGTTCAACTATGCGTTCGTAATAGAGAATCTCGAACGGATCACAGGAAAACATTTCGAAACCATACATGTGGTAGGAGGGGGAGCAAGGAATAATTTTCTCAATCAGCTAACTGCTAATGTCACAGCTAAAGAAGTTGCAGCTGGTCCTTATGAAGCGACAAGTATTGGAAATGCTCTAGGACAGCTTATAGCGCTTGGTGAAATTGCAGATGTCTCTGAGGCACGTGAGATTGTAAGAAGATCTTTCAGAATTCAGAAATTTTATCCAAGGGACACTATTACTTGGAGAGATAAGTATGATCTTTGGAAAAACAACATTAAGAAGACGTTGAAATCCTAAACTACAAGTTGTTAAGTAATTCTTTGGATATTATGTTCAGCTAATCTTCAACGAGCGCTCCTAAAAATTGACTTCTGTATAGCTGAGAGTAAAATCCTCCTTTCTCAAGGAGCTCTTTATGTGTTCCTATCTCTATTATTTTTCCCTCGTTCATGACGAATATCACATCGGCATTCTTTATGGTTGACA
>WGAO01000073.1 GCA_015489065.1 Thermotogaceae bacterium
AGATTGGTCTGCTCAGCTATTGAATTTATGGTTTCAACTATTTCCACTATGTTTTGACTCTCCTTTGCAACATAGTTTACTATTCTCGACGCATTGTCCGCTTTTTCTTCAACACTCATTATCAGATTTATGACACTCTCTATGAAAACCTTACCTTCATCCGCAGACTTATTCATATCTGATGCGGTTTCCGTGAGCTGCTGACTCATATTGGACAAATTTTGAGCACCTGACGCAACTTCTTCTATGCCTGATGTAACCTCCTCAACCGCTGCTGAAGTGCTCTGAGCACTCTTTGACACTTCTTCAATGTTCTGAGCCATTTCATCTATGTTCTCTTCTTGTTTGTCCAAGAAATCATCCAAAGCCTTTGAAAAGTCTGAAAGTTCCAAGCTTGTTTTTTGTATGATCTCCATATCCTCCCTCAGATCTTCAGCCATCTTGGATAAAGCCTTTCCCATAATTGATATCTCGTCGTTTCCAGAGACATTGAACCTAACAGTCAAATCTCCTTTGGAGAAAAGCTCTATGAAGTTAATGATATCCTTCATTTTATTCGTAACCGACCTGCTTATAACTACCCCAAGGATCACTGCCATTGCAATTCCAGCTACCATTGCACTAAACATGGTTACAACAGAAGCTTTCGATATTTTGACAAGGGATTTAGCTTTGCTCGATGAAGCGTCGTCTACGAGCTCTCCAAATGTGGTAAAGAGCTTTTCCATAGAGTGCTTCAGCCTGCCAAGTTCAGACAAAACACCAAGTGCTTCTTGTTTCTTATCTAGAGCTTTCTTTGCCACATTTTTCATATCAATGAACACTCCGCTGATCTTCTCAACACTGGGAATTACTGAATTTTGAAAAATTTTCATAGCGCTTTCTCTATCACCGTCTTCAACAAACTTCACTATTTTCTGAACACCTTCATGAACTTTTTCGTGAAGCGGTGAAATCTCAAAGAGTAATCTTTTAAGCTCATCATTCTGAGGTTTATAAGAACTCATCCATTTCCCAAGAGGACATCTTTCAGGATCAATTTGTCTGTTAAATTCATTCGTTACGCCGCTTATATACTTAAACAGATTCCAAACACAAGCAGAAATATTCTCATCAAGCTTATAAGTACTTTCTATTACATAATTTGGATCCGGTATCTTCATCTCATCGAACCTTTTCATCTTCTCCAAGTAATCTTCCATTTTATCCATCCACTTCTCAACGATCGGTTTCAGCGAACTCCACACTTCTTTTTCCTTTTGTGACATACTAATCATGCCAAGCTCTTTGAAATTTTCTTTAACTTTCTCCAGCTGCTCGTATATTAACTTGTAGAAATGCTCTCTTTCTTTTTCATCGGTGATGTGAACCAAACGGTTAGCCTCGGCAGTTATATCTGCTATGCTCTTTGAAATAACCGCATTTTCTCTAAGCTTACTCAACTCTTTATTTACCAAATCATTGCTGAACTTTGAAAGCTTTTCCACACTTACGATACCAACAATTCCCAGAATCAGAGATATTATCGAAGCCATTAAAGAACCCATCAAAACCTTGGTTGATATCTTCACATCACCACCTCCACATGTTATTTTTATAACAAAGTCTTCATGGCAGAACTAAAGCCAAAGTGTTGTGCAAACTAGATGTATACTTGTGCGCTTTCTCATTGTAGGGATTTTTGCGGATAGAATATAAGTTTGTTTTATATATTTAAAAAAATTATTTATATTATAGCATCATCAACAACGCAATCAACTGCAGTGTATTTCCGATGAACGGAAAAAAGCGACATATAAATCATAATCAAAACCATATGAAAAACAACAGTTTTCACAACTCTGAAGAATATTCGATGTATTGTGCATTTCCTTCTAGGTCATTTGATTTTCACCGCGCCCATATGCCATAATTAAAGTGTGATGAAAATTTGCTCTTTGGGAGGGATAAAAGTGGACATGAGAGAATATGTCAAAAAGGTGAACGAAGCCGCGGATTACATAATGAAAGAGATAAGTGAAAGTCCAAAGGTAGCAGTTGTACTTGGTTCTGGGCTTGGTGGAATATCGGAAGAAGCTGAGAACAAGAAAGTCATACCATATCCTGATATACCGAATTTCCCGGTATCCACAGCTCCAGGACATAAGGGAGAATTGATATTCGGAAAGATTCACGATAAATCTGCGGTCTTGATGAACGGAAGATTTCATTACTATGAAGGATATTCAATGCTAGAGGTCACATTTCCAATAAGAGTTTTTCAGCTAATAGGTGTGGAGGTTCTCATAGTTACAAATGCTGCTGGAGGCATAAACCCAGACTTTGAAGTTGGGTATCCTATGATAATAACCGATCACATAAACCTGATGGGAGACAATCCACTAATAGGACCAAATGTTGATGAATGGGGTCCAAGATTTCCAGATATGTCGAATGCTTACGACAAAAATTTAAGAAGATTAGCAATCGATATTGCAAAAGAAAAGGGAATAAAGATATACGAAGGAGTCTATGTGGCTGTTCAAGGGCCGAATTTTGAAACCGCTGCGGAATACAGAATGCTCAGAAGAATCGGAGCGGATGCTGTCGGTATGTCCACAGTTCCAGAAGTCATTGTAGCTAATCATGGAGGTATGAAAGTACTCGGATTTTCCGCCATAACTGATAAAGGAGATCCGGATAACCTCAAACCTCTCACCGCTGAAGAAGTTTTAGAAAATGCCGAAAAAGCCGGTGAAGCAATGGCGAGAATAATAACAGAGGTGATTAACAGGTTGTGAAAAAATCTATTTTGGTAATTCTTTTCCTTTACACTCTTGCGTTTTCCTTTAATTGGAACGCCGCTTTGAAATCTTCGCGGAGCGGGGATACTTCTCTACCACCGCTCCGCGTTGTTCTCGTTCTGAAATACCATTACCCCTTGTCTGAGATCGATGGAAGATTCTTGGATCCGAATTTCTTCAAACTTCTTGCAGATTTCTATCAGATTCTAAATTCATTGAGCGGAAAGGTGGTCGTGGCGATATCCCCGTCGTTTTTAAATCAAATAAGCGATGTATCGAAAAATTCTATTCCAAATGGCAATTGGAAGAAAAACTGGCTTCCATCTGGATTTCCAAAGGATAACCCAGATAGATCGTGGAAGATTCTGTCATCGTCCATAGCGGGAAAGCTCATAGCTTTGATGTCATCTGGATATGTAAAGATCTCGGTAATTCCACTTTATTCTCCACCTTTGGGGCTTTTGGTCGAAAGCGGATTTGAAAATCACGCTATATCACAAACAAAGATCGCTTTTTCACAGCTATCTGACATATTCGGAAGTGTGGACTGCTTCTATCCTCCCTTTTTAGACATATCATCTGAAACCGTTTCAAGAATTGTTCCAAAAGGTTCGTATTCCTTTGCATCTTCCAAAGTTCTCAGCCACCCATCTGAGATATCATCTGTCCGGTTAGTTCCAGTAGATGTGGATATATCCAAATCCCTGATGAGCGTGAAAAACAATGAAGATCTTTCAAAAGTCTTAGGAAAGATCCACTCTTATCAGAGACTTGGAAAGAAAGGAATAGCAATAGTTTTGGATTTCTTCAAATGGATGAAAACACCTTCTGAAATAAAACTAGGAATCTTGAAAGCTCTGACAAGTGATCCATACATAGAACTATCTTTCCCTGAAGAGCTGGAATACCGAAATATAGGATATCTAAGCAGGTACACTGTCTTTGGAGACTCGGATTATTTCTACACTCAAGAGCCCGTTCTAAGGCTCTGGGATCTTTTCAAAGGGATATTTGTCACATACTTGAAATCCTCCCATTATGTATCACCAGAGAAAAGAGAGAAGGCTAAGAACATTCTCTACGCTCTTGAGGATTCGACATTCTATGAATCGGCTTTCACCGGAGATTACAAATTCGTATTGAAGGATTTTAATCACCTTGCAAAAAAGCTCTATTCAATTCTGGGTGAAGATTCATCATCACTTCCAGATGCCTTAGAATTTGCAAGGATGCAAATAACCCTGGAGAGGATATTTTCAAGTCCTGTTCTGAACGGCGTAGAAGACGAGGGTTTTTGGGTTTATGCAAAAGAATTCTCAAATGACGGTATGAATCTAAAGCTCGTTCTTCTGAGGGAGGGAATTCTTCTGTCAATATATCCAGGTGAAGATGCAAGGGACCTGATAGGAAAGTCGCGAATTCTGTTGGTGAGCTACAACGGAATTGAGTACAGATTCTATTTTAAAACATGGAGGAAAAGGGTTTACCTTTTCAAAAAAGGAATCTTAAGTGGTAAACTAATGGAAAATTTTGGAGTCTGGAAGAATGTAGAGTTTCTTATAAAATCAGATCTTCCAGGGAGCCTTTTTGTGGAAATGTTGGACTCGAGATCGAGAGAGGTTTTATCAAGAATACCCGAAAGCGGATACATCAGACTCGATGAGAGGAGGTAACACCGTGGCTAAGAAATATTGTTCCTTCTGTGGAAGGAGTGCAGACGAGGTAGAAAGACTCATAGCCGGTCCGAACGCTTACATATGCAACGAGTGCGTTGAACTCTTTTACGATCTCCTTCAGGCGGACAAAAAGACGAGAAGAACGAAGGAGAGAAAACTCCCGACACCGGTGGAGATAAAAGAAGAACTAGACAAATATGTCATCGGGCAGGATAGAGCCAAGAAAGTCCTTTCGGTTGCAGTATACAATCATTACAAGAGGGTCTTCTACGGACTCGACACATCGGATGTCGAGATAGAGAAAAGCAATGTTCTCATGATAGGACCTACTGGCACCGGAAAAACCTTGATGGCAAGAACGCTTGCTAAAATACTGGATGTTCCATTCGCAATAGCCGATGCCACGCCTCTAACAGAAGCGGGATATGTCGGCGAGGATGTAGAAAATGTCGTTTTGAGACTACTCGAAGCCGCACATTTCGATATAGAAAGAGCTCAGTACGGGATAATATACATAGATGAGATCGATAAAATAGCTAGAAAAAGCCCTAATCCATCGATAACGCGGGATGTTTCTGGAGAGGGAGTCCAGCAGGCGCTCCTCAAGATAGTCGAGGGAACTATAGCAAATGTCCCGCCTCAAGGTGGCAGAAAGCATCCATATCAAGAATTCATAAAGATAGATACAACAAACATATTGTTCATAGCCGGGGGAGCCTTTGATGGACTCGACGAGATAATACTTCAGAGGATACAGAGCAGTACAATGGGATTCGGGGTGGAAGTTAAAGGAAAACATAACATGAGGCTTGGTGAGATCCTGAGTCATGTTACACCTGATGACTTGGTACAATACGGCCTCATACCGGAGTTCGTCGGAAGGTTTCCGGTAATAACATCTCTTGACGATTTAAGTGAAGATGACATGATAAGGATATTAACAGAGCCAAAGAACGCACTTGTCAAACAGTACAAAAAACTCCTTGAGATAGACGGGGTAGAGCTTGAGGTAGAAGAAGAAGCTCTCAGAGCGATAGCTAGGAAAGCCATGGAGAGAGGAACCGGTGCTAGAGCTCTAAAGAGCGTCTTTGAAGAAGTCATGCTTGATGTAATGTACAAAATCCCTTCAATGAAAAATGTTGAAAAGGTCGTTATAAACAAGGAAGTTGTTGAAAAGAAAAAAGAGCCGATTGTGGTGATGAAAGAATCCGCGTGAGGTGATCAGATGAAGCTATATGAAAAGATTAAAAATAGAAGCGCAAAAGTATGTGTTATGGGACTCGGCTATGTTGGCCTGCCATTAGCAGTTGAAAAAGCAAAGGCAGGATATACTGTCCTCGGTTTTGATGTGCAGAAAAAGAAGGTTGATATGGTCAACGCTGGGATAAACTACATTGGTGATGTCGTAGATGAGGAGCTCAAAGATCTGGTCAAGAAAGGCAAGCTCTCAGCCACAAACGATTTTGATAGATTAACTGAATGCGATGTCGTTGCGATATGTGTTCCCACCCCAATCGATGTTCACAAAGTGCCTGATCTGACATTTGTGAGAAATACAGCCGAAGAGATATCGAAAAGAATGCACAAAGACATGTTGGTGGTGCTGGAAAGCACAACTTATCCAGGAACAACTGAAGAAATTCTCCTTCCAATACTCGAAAGAAGCGGATTAAAAGTTGGGAAGGATTTCTATCTTGCTTTCAGCCCAGAAAGAGTTGATCCCGGTAACAAGCGCTTTAAAACCAAGAACACTCCAAAGGTCGTCGGAGGCGTGACCAAAGAGTGCACAAAACACGCCAAAGCCTTGTACGAAAATGTACTCGAAGCTCCCGTTCATACGGTTTCATCTCCAAAAGCGGCGGAAATGACAAAGATCTTGGAGAACACCTTTAGAATAGTCAACATAGCCTTGATAAATGAGATGGCAATAGTCGCATCGAGAATGGGAATAAACATTTGGGAAGTAGTGGAAGCAGCTGCAACGAAACCTTTCGGATTCATGCCCTTTTACCCAGGTCCTGGTGTTGGTGGTCACTGCATACCGATAGATCCTTATTACCTGACTTATAAGGCAAGGGAGTACAACTGGCACACACGTCTTATAGAGATGGCTGGAGAGATAAACGACTATATGCCGGAATATGTCGTTCAGAGGCTTCAAGATATACTAAATGAGCACGGAAAACCTATGAAGGGCTCAAAGATACTTGTTCTAGGTGTCACATATAAGGGAGATGTTGCGGACTTGAGAGAATCTCCAGCCCTCAAAGTCATAGAAAATCTGGAGGCAAAAAAAGCAGAAGTTCTATTCTACGACCCTCTGATAGAATCTTTTGAACACCTTGGAAAGAAATATGTTCGTACAGATCTCACCGAAGATCTACTGAAAATGATCGACGGCGTTGTCATAACGACCGCCCACAAAAACGGAGTGGATTACCAGTTTGTCGTCGACAACGCCCCATTCGTCTACGATACAAAGAACATCACGCAGTCGATCGATAGAAACAGGGATAAGATCATCCTTCTTTAAAAGAGGTGAATACCATGAAAATAGCCGTTTTAGGTGCTGGCAACGGCGGCCAGGCGCTAGCTGCTTATCTATCGATGAAGGGATTTTCCGTATCGCTTTACAACAGATCGAAGAAAAGGATCTCAAACATAATCAAGACGAGAACGATTAGATTAGAAGGAGAAGTTCAAGGAGCTTTCGAAGTGGATTTTGCAACGACTGATATTTCCGAAGCCATCAAAGGCAGACATCTCATCATGGTAGTTGTTCCAGCTTTCGCACATATCGACATAGCTAAGAAAGTTGCTCCTCATCTAGAAGATGGCCAGGTGATAGTATTGAATCCCGGCAGGACGGGAGGGGCGATAGAATTTCACAACATTTTGAGAGAATATGGCGTTGATAAAGATATAACTGTGGCAGAGGCTCAAACATTTATGTTTGCATCGCGCCTTACAAATCCAGGAGTTGTTAGGATATTCAAGATAAAGAACGCAGTGCCTGTCTCCGCACTCCCGGCTAAAAAGAATTCTGTTTTAGAAGATACCCTTCTCAAAGCCATGCCAGAATTCGAGATAGTCTCCAATGTGATATACACGAGCTTTAACAACATAGGTGCAGTTTTCCATCCAGCTGTTCTTCTCTTAAACGCCGCAAGAATAGAATCTTCCGCTGGAAAATTCGAGTTTTACCTTGAGGGTATCACACCATCTGTTGCAAGGGTTTTGGAAAAGATAGATAGTGAAAGATGCATGGTTATGGAAGCTCTCGGCGAGGAACCAATGACTGCCAAGGATTGGCTCAACTACGCCTACGATGTCCAAGGAGAGAATCTATACGAGGCGATACACAACAACCCCGGATATCAAGGAATAATGGCTCCTCCAAGCATAGCAAACAGATACATCTTAGAAGATGTTCCAATGAGTTTGGTTCCGATATCATCCTTTGGGAAGATGCTCGGAATAGAAACTCCCACCATAGATTCAATAGTGCAAATAGCTTCTGTAATGATGAATAAAGATTTCTGGATAAGAGGTAGAACGGTAGAGACTCTTGGTTTGTCTGGAAAGAACGTCGATGAGATACGAAGATATGTCCTGGAGGGGATAATGTGAAAGTCGTCGGGGCATCCATAGGCAGTG
>WGAO01000074.1 GCA_015489065.1 Thermotogaceae bacterium
ATTGTTGGTGTTGATTTCCATCTCATATATCATGTTCTCGATCTTTTTGATCTTTTTCTCTATATTGGAAATCCTCACAAAATCCATCTTATCTTTGTCATATCCCAATAACTCGTTCATCTTCTTTATCTCGCTCAGCACTCCATTGTAATCCGATCTCATGGTCTCAAAGGTCCTCATGAACTTTATCAAGTTGTAAAGATAACGCGCCACTTCATACCTTGAAACATATTCACTTCCAGAAAACTTCCCGTTCTTCAGATCCATTATCCCGTTGTTCACCAAAAAGATTATCATTCCATATTCTGGAACTTCCGGAGAGACATCCTTGGGAACAATCTCAGATAAACTTTGCAGGAAAAATGAAAGGATAAAAATCGCTATCAACAGCTTTCTCATTCATCTTTCCCTCCAGCACAAGACGAATCTATGAAAACCACCCCGTAGTCCTTCTCAGTGCCAACAGAATAAATCTTCTTTATTTTACATCCAGATACGGGCATAACCGATGCTTTTCCAGAAAATTCCATTATTCCGGGTGTAACTATTTCCTTTAAACTTTCTCCATCCTTTACCACGACTTTCATTCCCAAAGGATCAGAAAGAACAAACAGAGCTTTCCCAGATGGCAACACCTTTATCTCTCCACCCCGTATGCTGAATGGAATATACATTCCACTTGAGTATAACATGTGCCTACCTGCCTTGATCTGAACAACTCCAGGACCAACATATTCCTTTCCATCTACCATATAGCTCTTTAAAAGAACTATCACCGTTCCTATATCATCACCAGCAGAGATATACCTATCAGATCTTATATCTGAGAACCAAAGAGCTCTCTTATCTTCATCCCAAGAAAACTCAATTAGATGCAATCCAGAGCGAACGGTGAATTTTCTGCCGTATCCCGCAACACTACCATCTATAGTCAGCGTACCTTCCCTGGTGAAAACTATCTTATGCGTATTTCTCACTAAAGTGCATTTGACAGATGTGTTGCTCTTAAAAATTTCCCTTTTTACCATCTTCTCATATCCATTTGCCCAGCAGGCTATTTCATGTTCTCCTTCCAAAGTCTTTAAAACAACAGGACTCCTGAAAATCTCCTTATCGAAAGAGACAAATACGGGTTTTGGATCCGTATCGATCTTTACCTTTACAACCCTTGGAAGCCTAAGACTCACCGTAGTTGGTTTTGAATCCTTGCCAACAAAGACTTTCACTCTTTTAGCAAGAAGCCCTTCTACTGTGAATTCAACAGTGTGAGTTCCGTTTCTCAATATTGTAGAGACTGGGGTATCGCCAAGGACTTTCCCATCTATCAATATACTCGCAGGTGGTGTCGTGATAAATGTGTAAAGATTTTTTGGCTTTAGATTGAAAGAATATTTTTCTCCGCCTTTCACATCTATGAATTTCTCAAGCGGATAATACCCATCTTTTTCAAATCTGAATTTCCACCTTCCGATGGGAACCTCTCCATCAAAAGGAGTCTCTCCCACTCTGACCTTTCCATCACCAAAGATTATGTATACATCGGCACTTTCCGGCTCGGTATCGAAAACCACTCTTGTGGCTCGCATCGAAGCCACAACATAGATTGTAGTAGTGGCATTCACGGTGACCTCTCTGGGTGCAACCCAACCCCTTCCATAAAAAGACGAAAACCTGAAAGTCGTAGGTGGCTTTAAATTCTCTATAACATTCTCACCACTTCTAAGCGTTATGTTGGAATTGCAATAATCACAGAAAGCGGAAATTCCGTCCGTATTCGTAATTATTTTCACTGTAAAAGAAAATGCCAAGCTGATAAGGAAAAAAGGGAGCAATTTCCTCAACGATTCTCCCCCTTTCTTAAAACCACTGTTATCTCACCCTTTACCTCCCCATTGAAATGTTCTACAGCTTCGCTCACCTTTCCTCTGAAGAGTTCTTGGTGGACTTTGGTCATCTCTCTTGCAACAAATATTTCAACATCTCCCCAAATATCGAGAATTTCTCTAAGAGTGTCGAGAAATCTGTATGGAGACTCAAAGAAGACAACAGTAAAACTTCCCTTGACATCCTTTAAAAGGCGCCTTCTCCTCCTCCCCTTCGGTAGAAAACCAAGGAATATAAATTTGCTCGCTGGAAAACCACTTGCAGATAGTGCGGATATCACAGCGCTTGGTCCAGGAACGACATCAACATCTATTCCCTCTTCCCAGCATCTTTGAACGACCGCTCTTCCGGGATCTGACACAACGGGAGTCCCGGCATCGCTCAGAAGTGCTGCGATATCAGATTTTTTAATTCTATCGACTATTTTCTCTATCTTAGAAGACGAGCTTCTCTCGGCTATAGCTACCATTTCCTTCTTTCCTATTTTGTAATGATTCAACAAGATGGATGTCCTTCTCTTATCCTCAACGATTAGAAAATCCGCTTCCTTGAGAACCTTGACCGCTCTGAATGTTATATCTGAGAGATTTCCTATCGGAGTGGCAACTATATAGAGCTTTGGCAAGAATAATCACCCCGCAGCTCACCTGAGATCCTCAAAAGGTCTAAAACCTCGCTGTATTCCATCCATCTCAACTTATAAAACTCATCGAAAGATTCCTCCACCAAGTCCACTATATCTCGAAATTTCGCGCTTGATACTTCAGATAGCCCTATAGCCTTCCTTGAGAGAAAATCCACGCTTGGATGATCTGAGAGAACTCGCGACAGGATATTCCAGTTGGGCTTTAGCATTATCGAGCCATGCTGGAGAACGAAATTTCTCATCCTCACCTGAGCACTTCCGACGAATTTCTTCCCGTTTATTTTGAGCTCATACCTCGCTCCGCTTGAAAAACACGAGGGATTCTTCGGATCCCATCCCGCTCCCTCGCTGAATTCAACACCAGCTCCCAACTTTCTGAAAGCTTTCGCCAAAATCTCAGATATTCTCCTATAGAGCTCCACAACTCTCATCGAAAACTCTTCCGTTCCTTTCGGAAATACAACCGAATATGTAACCTCATTCCAATGAAGAACCGCCCTGCCTCCGGTGGGTCTTCTGACGCAGTCCACATCGAATCTTTTCAAGCTTTCAAAATCGACATCTGAAAGCTTTTGAAGCCTTCCTATTGAAAGCGTCATCCTCTCCCAGGTGTATATCCTCAAAATAGGCTCTTTCAACTTGAAAGAAAGCCTTCCCATCTCTACATCCAAAGCCATATTAACATCACCTGGCAAAAAGAATGTCTCAATCAGTATCACATGATCACCTCTTGGATTTTCTCGGATATTTCTTTGGAGTGGATTTGAATTTCTCGAATATCAAAAGAACTCTCTTCTCACCAGTTAAAAGCTCGTATTCAATAGCGTCTCCTAAATCTACTCCTAGCGCTTCCATGAAATTCCAGAGATCTTCCATCTCTTCTTTCCAAGCAGGGCCTTTGTAAAGAAGCACATATCCACCTACCATTGTCAGGGGAGCTAAAATCTCCAAATCTATCTTTATACTTGAAACAGCTTTTGCAAATGAGTACATGTACTTCTCTCTGTGATTCTTATCCTTAGCGAGGTCTTCAGCTCTTGACCAAACAGCCTCTAAATTCAAATTCTCCTTATCTATAAACTCTTTCAGCATCGATATCTTTTTCTTTTTTGAATCCACCAAAATCCCCTTAACATCAAAAGCCACCCCTATGACAACTCCTGGAACTCCTCCTCCCGTTCCAACATCGATAAATTCCTCCAATATGGGAAAATCTCTCAGCGGATATAGTGCTTCTGCAACTACTTTGTGATAGATATCTTCTTTACCTAGAGAAGTCAAATTCACAGGAGAGTTCACCAAAAAATCCGCGAATTTCTCCAGCGTCTCGATCTTTTCATCATCCAACTTCAGATCGTATTGCCCTAAAACTTCAGCCAAGCCCAAGTGATTTCACCACCTTGGCTATATTCTGTGCCTTTTCTTTTATTTTCGACTCATCCTTTCCCTCCACCATAATTCTGATAACAGGCTCGGTTCCAGAAGGCCTAACTATTATTCTAAACCCCTCTTCTGATTCTTTTTCTATCGCTTCTAAAACCCTTGGATGATTCGAAATCGACTTATCTCTAACGGCAACATTGATCATGATTTGTGGGTAGTCCTCTATGTCTGAATGAAGCTCGGAAAGACTCTTGCCACTCATCCTGACAGCTCTTAAAACTTCCAGCGCCGTGATCAAACCATCACCCGTGGTAGATCTATCAAGAAATATTATGTGGCCAGATCTTTCGCCGCCAAGAGTTGAGCCAGTTTGAAGCATCTTCTCAAGAACATATCTGTCCCCGACTTTTGTTCTCAGAAGTTCAACCCCCATATCCTTCAAATACTCTTCAAGTGCTATGTTTGACAGCACCGTAGCAACGACCTTTCTGCTCGGAAGCCTTCCGCTATCTACCATCATCTTAGCGGCTATACCTATGATCTTGTCTCCATGGACCTCCTCACCCATCTCATCAACCATTAAGCATCTGTCGGCATCCCCATCATGTGCTATTCCTATAGCTCCAGACTTCTTAACAGATTTGAGAAAATTCAGATTTGTCGATCCGCAGTTTTCGTTTATGTTAAAACCATCCGGCCCATTGGAAAAAACCTCAACTTCCGCTCCGAGTTTTTCCAAAACCGTTGGTGTAGTTCTGTAAGCCGCACCGTTGGCTGCATCTACAACGATGTTCATACCAGAGAGATTCAGATCGCTGAACATAGACAGA
>WGAO01000075.1 GCA_015489065.1 Thermotogaceae bacterium
GCCTCCAGAGGATTCCAAAAAAGTATGCTAAATTTTCTTTCCACCTATCTCCTTTTGGTAATTCTTCCTTTAGTGCATTCATAATTGCATCTTTAGCTTTTTTATCCTTTTTTGCCTGTTCCTGCTGCTTTTGGTTCTTTCCACTTTTAATTGATCTAACTAATTGATACTCAATGTATATTTTGTACTCCTCAAATATCTCAAGATCGGGATCCTTAAGAACATCGAGGTACTTTCTTATTTGGGTATCCGAAATGCTGGATTCTTTTACTTTTTCAAAAACTCTTTGGGCGATATTAATTATCCTTTCTTTTTCAACCGCTGTCATTCTCCCACCTCCTTAGATTTTCATAAGTTCAAAATCTCCGAATCCATACTCTTTGAAAGCCCCGCAGCCATTTATCTTGAGCTTATAAAGTCTATTGACGAATGAACTCTCATCATCGATCTTGAAGACAATCACAGAACCCGGTGCAATGGCGTTTATGATCAAAGATTTCTCTTTTTTAGGGTCGTACACGTGAAAATCTTCGTAGCTTACCATCATATCGAATATCTCCGCACCGAAAAGTTCCTGGGGATTCTCGTGGTAAAAGTGAGTTCTGAAGACGACCGCAACCTTCCCGTCGCTTATCTTTTCTTTCCAATTCTTTTTAATCTCACTCTCATCGACGTGTTTGATATTGAGCACCCTGAAAAGTCCGAATCCCCTCGTTCTGCTTCCCCCGAGCGAGATGTATTCGGGGATCTCACCATCACTTTCAAGAACCACGGTTGCTGTCATATAATCCGCAGAGTACGACTGCTGGATGAAAAGGACGCCTCTTTCACCACTGAGTTTGTAAGTCTTCGTCTTCGAATCTATGCTTACATGGACGGAATACTCAGAATTGGCTTTTGCGCTCTTTTCGTCGAGCGTCCAGAATCCTTTTGCAGCTTCGTATCTTCTATCTCTTTCGTATCTTTTATCTTTTATTTTCATAACAAAGGCTCGTTTTTCGGATCTTCTTCTGAAAAGTTCTCTAAGAAGGTTCTTGACTTTTTCATTGCTGTACTTTTCAGCAAATAGATATCTTGGGTTTGGAATCGAAAGGGCTCCTTCATCTGTGGTTGGATAAAGATGCGACGCGAATATCACATCGAATCCAGCATCTTCAAGAGCCTTTTTAAGGGCACTACCGTTTATGTAATTTTTCGAGAGCATCATGTATTCCCTTCCGAAGCTTCTTCCCTTATCAGACGTTGTGAAAGGCGTGACTGATTTCAACGTCAGGATATTCACGCCTGCTTTGATCTTCTTTCCCCTCATATCGCGAACACTCTCAATCTCAATCTTTATCCTTCCAAATCCAATGCTTTTCATTCCGCCGATTCTTATCTGGTCGCTTACAGGCGAATCTGTGAAGATTTCCTCGAACTTTTTGAGAGCTTCATCGTTTTTAAAAATAACTTCCCCTTCAAACCAAACGCCTTTTCTAACCGCTCTCAGAGTTGCCAAATGCTCGCTCTCAATCGTTCTTGTCTTCCTTTCTATCTTTATCCTCACGCGGTCATCCCAAACATCCTCATCATCTTTCGCCTCAAAATCTTTGAAAATCACACTTCCAGCGTTTTCTGGTCCGCCTTCTTTTCCGAAAAGCTCGTTTATGTTTTTTTCATCTGCAAGATTCCACGTTCTTGCAAAATCTCTCAAAGCCCCTTTCAGAGCTGATGCGGGGATTATAGGTATATCCTTTTCGCCTTTTTTTCTCAAGCTGCTTGACCTGTGAAAGGCAGGAGATTCATTCCTTCCACCGACGATAAGCGGAGAGAGAGTCTCAATCGCTATTAGAGCTTTCTTCACATTTCCACCCCCAATCGTCGAGAGCCGAATGAACTTCAAGAAGGTCTCCAAGGAGCTTATTTGAAGCTTTATCTAAAACTTTGTCGGTGAGATCCATATCATCCAAAGACCTGATAAGGAAATACTTTGCGGATATCTCGAATTCATCTTCATGATCGGACGCAATAGCTATCTCCCTTAAGAGTCTGAGCTTTCCCTTTGGAGCATTCTTATTTTTCAACCTGTGAGAAAGCTCTACGAGCTTTTTGAACTCCTCAAATTTCATCCCATTTCCTATGCTAAGCTCAATGGGCTCTTTGTTTATAACCTTTGACGCTTCAAAATCCATCGAATCGAAGTAGCGAAACGCTATGAAGTTGTTCTCTTTGTCATATTCCTTAGCTCTTCTTTCCTTAGCCTTCTTTTGAAGATCGCTCAGAACTTCGAAGATGAACTTCAATGGGAAATCTTCCGGAATTACTGCAGCTCCTATGGAGAAGGTGACTTTTCTTTCTTTATCTTTAACGTGAAAATCCCAATTCTTTTCCATCTCGTCGAACTTCTTGAGAGCTTCCCAGAGCATCTCTGGAGGCATGAATATCATTATGTCGTCTCCGCCGAATATCGGGGATGCGATCTTTTTGCCCTGACTTTTTGCAAGGTTTGCGATCTCTTTTCTGACGCTCTCTGCAAAATCAAGAACAGCTTCGCTGAATTTTTTGTAATTTTCTTCCGATTCAAAATCAAGATAGATATCTCCCATCGAATTCCCGTCAGCGTAAAAGACTCCCATATAACCTTTTTCTCCATTCCCAAGCTTTGAAGAAATCTCTTTGAAGTTGTACGTTATTCCTTCTCTCTTTTTCTCATCAGCTATTTTGAGCTTTTCATAGCAGACGTCACAAATTAGAACTTTCTCATCTCCTATCACTTCTGAATGCTTTCCAATTCTCTTTCCGCACGACATGCACCTATCTCCATCCGGTATCTCCACAACTCGCGGCGCTCGGAATGAATCTTTCTCAAGTGCCATCAAAAAGAAAACTTTTGTGAGATCCGCTCCAAATCCTTTAACCTTCGGCTCTTCGAGAAGCTCGCCGTCTTTTTTCTCGAAAGTTACCTGATTCATTTCTTCGTCCTTTATCACTTTTCTGACAATGGGATGATCGAAGAGGTATTTTTCCTTAAGCTTGTCGAATTCTTCATATATCTTTTCTTCGCTTGCTCCATCTTTAACGATTCCAAACCCTGTTCCACCCGCGGCGTGAATGAATTTCACAAGATCTTTGAGCTCTTCTTGAAGCTCCTTTTCAAAATCCTTTATCAGAAAACTCGCTCCCGCCGCAATTCTCAGATAATTACTCTCGAATATAAACCCCTTTATGTTTCTCACATCATAGGCGAAGTGCAACTCGTCACCCCCTTATCTTGCTAATTTCAACACCAAAATAATCGTTGAAATAATCTCCTACATCTTCTATCTGCTCGTTGATATCCTTTCTAAGCACCTCCTTTGCCTCCGCTGAAATAACTCTTATTTTTACGTGTCCATCATCGATCTCTGGTATAACAGCTACAACTTTTCTGTGTTTTGCAAAGTGCCCGAACTGATCGAGCTTGAAAATCACCTTAACAGTTGCTGACAATTGCTGGTCCACGCTTTCTCCATTAAGGATCTCCATAAGATGTCCGTACATTTTTGAGTAGACATCTTCTTTTAAATTGCTTATCTCATGCTTCAGGCTTTCATCGAGCTCTTCTTCGCCCCTTACAAATTTCTCATCCTTCAATTTTTCCTTCAGAGCGTCTCTTATAGAAACTATCTCTTCTTTGTGATAGACCTCGTTCGTTTCAAGAATAACGTTCACTTCATCTATTGTCCTTTCAAGCCTCACTCTCATATAGCTCTCATCTACTATCCTGTCAGCTTGAACATCGAGCTCATCTAAAAACTTCAACATAACTTCAGCGGCAGCTGCGGCTTTGTATTCTTCTGAATCTTTTTCGTATATCTTCGAAAGGTTCTCAAGGAATGAATTGGGCGGTTCGAGTTTAATGTCACTTTCAAAGAGTGGCTTGAGAAATGCTCTTAAAACAGCACTTTCAAACTCGCTTACACTAAAATAATCGTCGAATTTCCATTTCTTTCTATGATAAAGAACTACGAGTGCGAGCGCCTCAACGAATCTATCATCATCCGGAACAGGTCCTATGAGAAAGTCACGTTTTTTTAATATCTCGTAAGCGCTCAGAACGTTGTGAATGGCTCTTATGGCTTCTGGAAAATGCGATAGAACTAAAGTCTTTTCGTCGTTTGAAACACTCATAACCGTATGCCCTATATCGTGAAGATATGCCGCGGATATAAAAAACGCGAGAAAAAGGTTTGGGTTTATATATTCAAGCTCTAGTTCGTTATAAATATTCAAAAATCTATCCAAGATTCTTCTTGTATGGTTTCTGCTGTGCTCAACGGTCTCTGGAATGAGATCCCCTATCCAGAGATTTGACCAGATCCTTATTCTCTTGGAAAGGTAATCCTTCCAGTTTCCGTCTTTTAAAAGTCGTATCGCCGGTTCTTTGTAGGATATATCTTCCTTGAATCTCAGAAGATCTTCTCTGATGCCTCTGAGAAGGTTTCCTCTTTCTCTTGAAGCTGCGTACATGAACAGTCTTTGAGCATCCCATTCAACCGGAAGCGCGTTGAGTATCGTGGGTTCCTCATCACTCTCATGCATATAGTAAGCCTTTATATCGTTCACTATAGCGTAGGTCATCATAACAGCTGACATAGTCTTGAAACCACCGGATGAAATTGCAACAAGATCTTCATCTTTGTTGTTCATGTGAACTTCGAATATCTTGCTCCAAATGCTCTCAAGATTCTTTCCATCAACTTTCACAAGATAAACATCGGCACCTTGGGTTTCTTCCAGAAAATCCCTCAAAATCTTAGCAGCAATTTCTCCGATCTCTTTTGTGTGAAATAGATAAACTTCTCTTTTGCCAGTCTTGTCTTTTACCTTCAAAAGCGTGGCGATCTCAGCGCAGCACCTTTTGTCATTTTTCTTCAACCACTCGATGATCTTTTCTTTGATATTTTCAACTTCTTTTTCTTTCCACCCGTCGTTTTCACCCTGTATATTTTTGCAATCATTTTCCTCGCAATAATTTTCAAGGATCGACGTTCCGACTGTAACAAGATACACCGCCATCCTGAATCACCTCCAAGTTTTCAACAAGAAAGATTAAGAATTCATCGGCGTCGTTGTTCATGAGCTCAAGGACAATTTTCATGGAATTTCCGTTTCTGGAAAATCTCTTTATTCGCACACGAGGATTTATACCAAGCTCGTTTGAAGCTCTCTTTATAAGCTCTTTCAGATCCAGAACTTTGGTTGGAAAATCTAACGAGACTTTTACCTTTTTTGGCATAGGTTTTGAGAAATGTTTTAAGGCGAGATAGAACGCTTCAGACCAGGTATACACAACAAGATCTTTACCAGCTTTTCCAAGCACAACGATCCTGGAAACTTCCTCTTTGGGTATAACGAGCCTGTCCACACAAACTTTCCAGAATCCCCGATGCAAGCTCTCACGCTCTTTTCGGAGGGAGTCTATCGGCATTCTAACATAAATCACGAATTTAACCCAATTTTTGAAAGATATTTCATTACCACATTAATTTATCAACGGTACCCTTCTTCTCTTTGCCAATCTCAATCTGTCAAATTCATGGAAGAGTTTCTCGTACTCTTCGGAATCGCTTAACTCAAGTATATATCCATTTGCATCTGCTAGCCTATAGCCTAGTACTGGTGTATAGAATGCATGGCATCTTCCACATGTGAATATCCCCGGGATTCTCTTAGTGTCGTTCACAGTGA